>CAZBUC010000325.1:0-2920 GCA_964494965.1 uncultured Maribrevibacterium sp. | reverse complement strand
CGGTTTGGGTATTTTGATCCCTCCCAGCATTCCAATGATCATGTTTGCCTCTGCAACACAAAACTCCGTTGGACGCATGTTTATCGCGGCCTTGGTGCCTGCAGCGATCATCATTGTGCTATTAGTCGCTTACGTGGTGATTTCCTGCAAACTGGATCACAACAAGGCGCCATTAGACAAGGTGCCTGATGTGGCGCCAACAACGAAGGAAAAATGGTTCACTGCCCGAGATGGCTTACTGTCTCTAATACTGATTTTTGTGGTTTTAGGCAGCATCATTATGGGGATCGCGACACCAACAGAATCCGGAGCCATCGGTGTCGTCGGGGCCATTTTGTTAGCGATGTTTTTTAAACGCCTTAAGCCTCGCATGGTCAAAAATGCCGGTATGCAGGCCGCGTTGCTGGTTAGTGTCGCCATGTGGATTATCTTTGGTGCTTCGGTGTTTAGTAACTTCCATTTGCTGATGGGCGTGCAAAACATGGTGGCGAGCTTTACTCAAGATTTAGGGCTGTCACCTATCATGGTGATCATCCTGTTCCAGCTGATCATGTTATTGCTCGGCTTTATTATTGATGAATTTATCATTGTATTGATGTGCGCCCCTATCTTTACGCCCATCGCGGTATCGTTAGGGTATGACCCTATTTGGTTTGGCATCTTGATGATTCTCAATATCCTAATCGCTGTGCAAACTCCACCCTATGGATTTGCTTTATTTTACCTAAAAGGGATAGCACCACCGGGCATCAGCATGCTGGATATCTACAAGTCGGTAGCACCGTTTGTGCTTATTAAACTCTTTGTATTAGCGATCTGTATGATGTTTCCTGAACTGGTACTCTGGTTACCAAATAAAATTATGGGGTAAATACGCTTATTGATCCGCCGCGACAAACAGAACGGCAAAAACAAAGACGGGTAAAAAACGAAGGAGAACAAGAAGGGTAAACTTACTTTTCTTGTTCTCCTTCGTTGTTTTCAAGGTACCAGTTCATGATGTAAGGAGCGATCTCGGCACCGGACACAAAAAAGTGGCCGTTGAGTAGGGTTTCTCTTTGGTTGTAACGAAAGGGTTTGCCCTCTGGGGTCACCAACATGCCGCCTGCGGCTTCAATGATGGCTTGCTGGGCGGCCGTGTCCCATTCACTGGTTGGCCCTCTACGTAGGTGAAGGTCAGCGATGCCTTCAGCAATGCGGCAGCCTTTTATGGAGCTGCCTTTGGGTAGCTCACGCACTTGCTCGTAGGTTTGCTTTAACTTGTCTTTTAGAGACGCGGGAAGAGCAGGGCCGTGGCTGCGACTCGTCATGGCGATGATGGGCTCACGAGGTTCTCTGACGTTAATGCTTTCATATTCTTCGCCTTGCCATTTTATCGCACCAACCGGCAAACCTTGCCAAGTTTTGGTTACACCAAAATAGCCTTCTGTTGTCGTCGGTAAATACACCATACCAAGAATCGGCGCGCCATTTTCAACCAAGGCGATATTAATACTGAATTCACCATTACGCTTGATGAACTCTTTCGTACCATCGAGTGGGTCAACGATCCATAACATAGTCCATTGGGAACGCTCTTCAAACGTCACCACGCCTTCTTCTTCCGATAAAACGGGAATGTCAGGGGTAAGTGCTTGCAAACCTGCTAGAATCACTCTGTGGGCAGCAAGGTCGGCGGCCGTCACTGGACTGTCGTCTAACTTTTGCTCGATACCCAAGTCCGCGCCCTGATAAATTTCCATGATCACATCGGCCGCATCGTGTATTATTTTCTGAAGAGCTTGGAAAGTGGGGTGTTTACTAATGTCCTGCATAACAGCCTCAAATATGACAACAGAATAAGGTCAACGCATTTCTTATGAGTAAAACAGAAAAGCAGTCAACACCACAAGCCGTTCGTTTAGATAAGTGGCTTTGGGCCGCCCGTTTTTTCAAAACTCGCTCACTTTGCAAGGAAGCCATTGATGGCGGTAAGGTGTCTTACAACGGAAGTAAGGGCAAAGCCAGCCGAAACGTCGAAATAGGCGCGTTAATCGGCATACGCGCAGGTTGGGATGAAAAGGTCGTAGAGATCAAAGCCATCAGTGAACAACGCCGTGGCGCGCCTGAGGCGCAGCTTCTATACGAAGAAACACCAGCCTCGATAGAAAAACGTGAAAAGCGTGCCTTAGAAAACAAATCCTATGGCGGCCGAATCATGTCCGACCACAAGCCTAATAAAAAAGAGCGTCGCGACATTAAGCAGCTCAAACAAGATATTTTCAGCGGCATGGAATAAACCCGTTCGATGTCCTCTTCTAGAGAAGGTCTATGACGATCGCTCAGCAGCGATAATAAAGGCCTTCTCGATTCTCCACACAAGCAGACAGCTCCAATTCCATTAACACTTGCATCATCAATCCAGCGTCCATTTTGCTTTGACGAATCAAGGCATCAAAATCCATTGCTTGACCTTCTTGCTCCATGATTTTAATGATCACTTTGGCATTATTTGACGTCGATTCCGGTAAAGTATGAAAGGTATTTGATACCAATGGCGATACGATTTCAGACGCTTGATTGTTGTCTGCAAACGATGATTTTCTGTTCTTTGTAGGAACCTTTGATTCCTTAGTGATGGCCTTCCTCTCAATAGAAGGTTTGGTTGTTAACACAGAAGACAGCGCTGGACACTCGGCCACGATATCATCCACATGACGAACTAGGGTCGCACCTTGGCGTAAAAGCTGATGACAGCCTGCTGATTGCGTGTCGGTCAATCGGCCTGGTAACGCAAAGACTTCTCGATTTTGTTGAATGGCGTAACTTGCGCTGATCAAAGAACCACTTTTCACCGAAGCTTCTGCCACCAGTATGCCCATACTCAAACCACTGATAATGCGATTGCGCGGTGGAAACAAATGGGGGCGAGGTCGGGTTG
>CAZBUC010000324.1:0-2940 GCA_964494965.1 uncultured Maribrevibacterium sp. | reverse complement strand
TTATCTATTTTTTAAGTGAGGCACCATGGCAGAAAGTATAGACAAACATAAACGCAATTTACTTGTGTATGGCCTAGGTGTGAGCGCACTCACTGCGGCACCGAGAGTATTAGCGAATGATAAATATTTCAGCGCATCTAATATTGTCATTGTCGGGGCTGGGGCCGCTGGTATTGCCATAGCAAATCGTCTAAATACACGCTTACAGGGCGGCAAAATCACCATTGTCGGTGAACGTCCTCAACATTTTTATCAACCAGGGTACACGCTTATTGCCTCAGGGTTATGGCCAGAAAGCCGGGTAACCACCACCACCGCTGAATGGCTACCAAGTGGGGTACAGTGGCTAAATCTTGATGCTTTGAGTTACCAACCAGAGAAAAATCAGTTACGACTAACAAACGGCCAATCATTAACTTATGACATTTTAATCATCGCGACTGGATGCCAGCTCAACTATGGCGATATTGAAGGCATGTCTGAAGGCTTAATAGGCACACAAGGGATTGGCAGTGTTTACGCCAGTACTCAAGCGGCAAAAGCAACCAGTGTTCAAATTGACCAACTCCTGAACAAGGGATCCGGAAAAGCCATTTTCACCCTGTCGGACACGCCAATTAAATGCGCTGGTGCACCGCTAAAAATGACG
This sequence comes from uncultured Maribrevibacterium sp., assembly GCA_964494965.1. Classification (GTDB taxonomy): domain Bacteria; phylum Pseudomonadota; class Gammaproteobacteria; order Pseudomonadales; family Marinomonadaceae; genus Marinomonas. Next base: position 2,291 of record CAZBUC010000324.1, on the reverse strand, counting down.
TTTACCACCCTGTCACGTATGGAAAGCAGCGGTAAACGAGATAACTTTGACGTTCAGTTTCACTCGCCTTTCGCAAATCGTGTTTTCTCTGTACCCGAATACAACGCGTTTGTCCTCCAACGCTGGCAGGAACAGCAGGTCACTTTCAATGATGTCAGTAAATTAATCGCGATCGACGCGGGCACTAAACAAGCGGTTTTTCTAAAATCTGGAGGAAAAAAGGTAACAGAATCTTACGATTTTATTCATGTTGTGCCTCCCATGAGCGCCCCTGATAGTGTTCGCAACAGTGATCTTGTTTGGCAATCAGGGAGTTTTAGTGGGCAGTGGTTAGACGTCGATCAGTACAACTTACAACACAACCGCTTCAATAATGTTTTTGGTATTGGTGATGTCATCGGCACGCCCTTCGGTAAAACCGCAGCCAGTGTCAAAAAACAAGCGCCTGTTGTTGAGGAGAATGTTTTGTCCTATTTAAAAGGAGTTCCGCTAACCGCCAAGTACGACGGTTATACGTCCTGCCCATTAATTACCAGTATTGGCAGAGCCATCTTGGCGGAATTTGGTTACGGTGGAGAAATTATGCCCTCTTTTTCTTTTATTGATCCAATGGAAGAATCGTGGGCGGTCTGGGTAATGAAAGAGCAGATGCTACAACCCGCCTATTACGCCATGCTTGACGGAAAAGTTTAAGGAGAAGAAGAATGACTTTACAAGGTACTTTAATTGTTTTGTGGTACACCATTACACCTTGGCTATGGCTTATCGTCGCCCTGTTACTGGTATTAATGCTGTCATTTTGGCTCGCCAGCAAAAGAAAAAGCTCACCTTCCAAAATGCTCACCCCTATTGTGGCTGCTATCAGTCTTTTACTCATAGGTTTTATTCCATATTTCAATAAATCATCATGGCTATATGTGAATACTTGGGTCGACTGGTTAGGAATATTCGCTTTAAGCTGCGGAATAATAGTGTACACATACTGGGTACTTAGACCCTTCTTGACAACAAAACCCAAATAAAAAAGTAAACAATCAGGGCCCTGCTTACATTAAAACAACCTCAGCATGACAGAACTACCCGAGCATATGAGGCTGTTTTTCCGTTTTAAGCCGGTTAAGTTTCCCATTTAAGACGAAGTAGGCATTTGTTTTTGACAGTCGGTCAGAAAATACATTAGATTTAGAGATCTCTAATCTAGGTCGTTTCTAATGCTGTCACTAGAATCTAAGGAAAAACGTCTCCGATACTACTTGGCACTGTTTTCTGTCGTTTTTGTACTGTTACGTACTTCCTTGGCGCAAGCCGATACACCATGGGATAACACAGAGGTTTTAAGCCCTCTAGCGTCAAACCGTATCGCTATGGCAATGGAAAAAATGAACTCAGCGGCGGATGTCGGTAATCAAAAGCTGGTGATTGAAACACTCTCCAGAATCATTATCGACACCAATTCACTCGCCGAAAACGCCTACACCGAGATCAGCGCTAATATTAGCCTAATGCTTCGTAAAACTAACCAAAAGGCAGCGGTAAAAGAGGCCGCTGAGTTTCTGGTGAGTGAGGACGCTTCTTTTATGAGACCCGCTCCCCGCTATCGTTGGATGATGACGATCAGTTACGACCTCATGTTTTTTACCGAGCTTTCCACTGTCAGAACAATATTAGAGCAAGAATTAGAGAACATAAAATCTTGGTCTCCAGGCACAGACAAAAGCAAAACCGTGCAGGCTAATCTCTACCATATTTATGGACAACTGCTAGTAAGGCAGCAACGTGTTGCCGAGGCATTGCCCTATTTTTATCAAGCCGAGGCTTGGTTTAAAGCCGTGGATGACAACCACCCTTCTATCTTTGTCATACAAGTGATTTTGGGCGAAGCCTTTCTACAGGCAAAAGACTATCAACGCGCCGAGCAGTTTATTCGCCTTGCTTTAAACATGGTGCCAGAAGGCAGAGTCGATGCCATCAGCTATCTTTATGCGATTTTGGCATCTGCTCTAGAAAGACAGCAACGCCCAAAAGAAGCGTTAGAAGTGATTAAAAACTACCTTGCTAACCCTATTGACCCTAGGCGCGATTACTTTTTATATTTTTCTCTTGTACACATAGAGGTGTTGCGTCATCTGCAACGATTTGGCGATGCTTATTCACTCGCAAAAGTCACACACGACTTAGCAAAAGAGATAGGCAATGAAGATTATTTAAAGGACGCCACCCGTCATTTGGGTTTCTTATATGCTTATTTTAACCAATTAGATCAAGCTGAAACTTTACTAAAGAACGCCCTA
>CAZBUC010000323.1:0-2946 GCA_964494965.1 uncultured Maribrevibacterium sp. | reverse complement strand
ATCTGCACTCCGAGATCAAAAAACGCTGGCTCCACCTCTTCCCGCAGGATTTTCTAGAACTGAAAAAGATCTAAATCTCTGCTAAACGCGCGTTTAAACCTGTTCGACCGTCATCGAACGTATCGCCGAAGGCATCTGTGATGAGTCGAACGGCTATTCAGAATCTCATGCATCTTCGCATAATGTAAAAGAGTGTCGCCGAGCAGATAAATCATGCCCTTTGAGATTCTTGATCCGCCACGAGTAGATCGCACGTAGAGGAAATTGTTGACTTCTTGCATAATGGCGATTATACTGACGCCGTTTTGAATCCGAAACGGCAGATATTCAGGTGGAGAATCAATGATTAAGAAAGAGCGTATTGCAACTCCGATTGTGCTAATCATAACAGTAATAATTGTTCCTTTCATTTTGGTATTATTTGGGCAGAAATTACCTGAAAATATGAAAAATCGACCGGAGCAGAATGTCGAACTGGTCAGATCTGCTTTTCCTGTTGTTGAATACTCGAATGAAGGAATTTCCGATCCGGTTAGAAAAGCTAAAAGCAGCAAGTATGGAAAACGCGGAGTCTTGATTCCAGACATTCCAAGCAATATGGAGGAAGTTGTTCACTTAGATTGGGAGGTTGGCCTTTCTTCACTGCCGACTGAAAAAAGTCAAATAGTACTTATTGGAACTGTAACTAAAGCAACAGCATTTTTATCGGATAATAAAGGCTCGGTTTATTCTGAATTTAAGGTTGATATTGAGAGCGTTTTTAAGAACGACAGTATCGAAGAAATTCAGGTTGGTAAAAGTGTTTATGTTGAACGTCAAGGGGGCGTTGTACGTTTCCCATCGGGAAATGAGGCTTGGTTCTTTGTCGCTGGTCAGAGAATGCCTAGAATCAAGAGTCGCTACTTATTCTTTCTTAGCCACGATTTTCCGGGAATTGGCGTGAACTTGAAAGACCTACACATCATTACAGCGTATGAACTGAAAGAAGATGGTGTTACCCCTCTCGATAATCCTAGTGGCGGCACACACCCTATCGCGAAGCAATACAGAGACAAGCCGATCTCAGTACTATTGAACGACTTATCAGCTTCCTTAAATAACCGTTAGTTTCGTATGGAGAGCGCCCATGATTCGAATTCCCTCCAGACTACCGTTTTTTCTCCTTATTGTGGCATTATTCGTCGAATATTCTTTGTCCCATCGAGTTTTTTCGCAGGAATGTTGTGAGCCACCGGTGCTTCAACCAACAATTTCGAGATTTCCAGGCGATAGCACAGTTACAGTAACTATTAGTGACCAGTTTACCGCGCAAGAAAGGTCAGACATTATCTCGGCATTTCAGGATTGGAACCAAGCAAATACTACAAACGGTAGTAATGTTGTTTTTGCGGGATTTTTGTCAGGCGAGACACCTATTTTGTCTGCAAACAACCAATTTGTTGGATACTGGCCTGACTTGAATGCGGCTGGGCAGAATTTCATTTCTACTCTTGGTACCAGTGTGTGGGCTCGAATGTATCTGAGTGACACAATACGCACAGGGCCAATTCAACATCGGCCAGCATACACTCGAGGGCTAGTCCGGCATGAGACGGGACATGCGATGGGTCTTGAGAACGCGGGATCGTGTCCTTCGGCTTCGACTACTGTGATGTACACGCCTTCAGGCACTGCAAGTCTCATTACCCAATGTGATAACGATGTTGTTTGTTCCCTTTACTGTCCGGAGCCGACACCGACGCCTACTCCGACACCTGAGCCGCCTCAGTGCGATCCGTCAATGCCGGCTTATTGCTGGGATGTTTTTTGTGCCGAGATAAGTCCATATGACTGCAATATGTGCGCACCCGTGTTTCCGGGAGAGTGTGGAAGTCCGCAGGCTGGATGCAATTGTTCGCCGATAGTTATTGATGTTGCTGGAAATGGATTCAATCTGACAAACGCTGCGAACGGCGTAGATTTTGATTTGAACGGGGACGGCATAATTCAGAGCAGGCTCGGGTGGACGGCTGCGGGTTCAGACGATGCATGGTTAGTTCTTGACCGCAATTTGAATGGCATGATCGACAGCGGCGAAGAGATGTTCGGTAATTACACGCCGCAGCCTCCGGCGGCAGAAAAGCATGGTTTTCTTGCACTTGCAGAGTTCGACAAACCTGAAAATGGCGGTAATGGCGATGGCCGCATCAATGGACAAGATGCTATTTTCACTAGTTTACGACTTTGGCAAGATACAAACCATAACGGCATTTCCGAACCGAATGAACTCCACCGACTGCGTTCACTTGGGTTAGCGGCGATCGACCTTGATTATCAAATTTCCCGGCGCAGAGACGTTCATGGCAATCACTTCAAATACCGAGCACGAATTCGGGACATTAACGGAGCGCAGATGGGCCGTTGGGCTTGGGATGTGTTTTTGGTGGCAGAGAGCCTCGGCAATCAATTTTCTCTGATAAAAGACACGAAGATTTTTAGTCTTACGAGGACGAAATGTGGAGTGAAGACTGATAAGATGTAGTAAATCAGCGAGATAGCAGCCGTTGTTAAACTGTTTTCTAGGTAAATGTAGGCTTACAGATGAATTTTGTAGGCTTACATTTTGCGTTTGTAGGCTTACATTTCAGGATTGTAAGGGTACATTTCGCGATTGTAAGGGTACATTTCACGATTGTACGGTTACATTTGCAGATTTTAAGCCTACATTTTCGGGGTGTAATCTTACGAACTTGCTGTGTAACGAGTAAATTGGCGGTTGTAACCTTATTTTTTGCATTTTTCTGCTTCGTCGGCCATAATTTCGCGGCTTTCGCAAAAACCCTCAGTTAAATCGGTCTGAATTTGAGCAATTTGCTCATATCTAATCCCAAATTAAGGAGATAATTTAATGAAAGCACGTGATTTACAGACTTTGTCGGATCGGGATCTTTTGGCGCAGGTTCAATT
>CAZBUC010000322.1:2678-2949 GCA_964494965.1 uncultured Maribrevibacterium sp. | reverse complement strand
TAACAACCAACTCATCTTTCAAAAAGGTCGCCGGGGCAACAGCGGGGGATTTATTGTAATGTATAACTTTGAGAGGGAGTCTTTCAACATCACCTAACGCATCTTGCCGAGTAAATACGCGATGGCGAATTTCTTCCACACTTAAATCAATCAATGGCTGAGCATCTACCATCAAGTCATAGACTATAACGCCATTCTTATTGGTTGGGTGCGGTGCAATCGGCACAACAAAGGCCGAAAAATATTTAGCTTGTCCAAACATACCTGAGAT
>CAZBUC010000322.1:0-2668 GCA_964494965.1 uncultured Maribrevibacterium sp. | reverse complement strand
ATGTGAAGAAAAGGTTTCAGCCTAGCCACATCAATAAATTGCTGCAACTCATGCTTTTGACGCATTTTAAAGTAATAATCAAAGAGTCGAGGTTGTTTGCTGCGAATAAGCTTGGCGATTTCAATAGTGCCATACACATCTGATAAAGCATCGTGGGCCTGTTCATGGACAATGCTATTCGCCTTCGTTAGGGCTTCGAGTTTCATCGAAACTTGACCATCTTCTCCCTTCGGCCAAACGATCCCCTCAGGGCGAATGGCATAGGCCATTCGCACTAAATCGATCACATCCCATCGCGAACAGTTGTTTTGCCACTCTCTCGCATAAGGATCAATAAAGTTTCGGTAAAAGCCATAACGTACTATTTCGTCATCAAAGCGAATCGAGTTATAACCCAGAGCACAGGTACCTGGTAGTGACAGCTCGGCTTCAACCGCTTGCATAAATTCGGCTTCACACAACCCATCACGGTTTGCTTCTTGCGGACTGATCCCCGTCAGCAAGCAGGCGTCAGGATGTGGAAGAACGTCTTCCGCCAAACGACAATAAAACATGATAGGTTCGCCAATCGGATTAAAATCAAGATCCGTTCGTATACCCGCAAATTGCATTGGACGATCACGCGCAGGGTCTATTCCGGTTGTCTCAAAATCAAACCAAAAAAATGAAGTAGGGCCCGAAGAGGTCACAAATTATTCCTGTTAGCCATTAAATTAACGAGTATTATACGCATCTTGAAGTATGTTTGTGAAAAGACGTTTGTAAAAATGCACTTCCCTAAACAATAAAGCCTAAACAAAACAGTCTCGTAAGTAGAACCACCACTAAAGCGTGACAATAATGGAGTCGTCTATGCCAACCTCAATCGATTGCCCTTGTGGGACAGGTCGTGCCTATCAAGAGTGCTGTGCTGTATATCATACAAATCCTGGCACAGCCCCCACTGCTGAAAGCTTAATGCGTTCACGTTATTCGGCCTTTGCTCTTGGGGACTTTCCCTACATTAACGCCACACAAAAGCTTGACGATGACAAATCTCTAATTCAGGGCGATGTGGATGAAACGAGTGTGCAGACCAAATGGACTAGACTTGAGATCCATTCAACAGAAGCAGGGTCAGTAAAAAATAATACGGGTACGGTAACATTCAGCGCCCATTTTGAAGAGGGACGCCATGCCGGTCAGTTAACAGAGCGATCTGTGTTTGAAAAAATGGATGGCCAGTGGTTTTATGTTTCTGGGGATCATGAAATACACCATAACCCCCCTTCTAGACACTCGCAGGCAACCAAAACCGGTCGAAATGATCCCTGTTTCTGCGGATCAGGGAAAAAATATAAAAAATGCTGTGCTGCAAGTTAGTTAGCAACACCCCATTTCTTTTGAACTTGATGAATATCGTCTTCTATCGATAAAAAACAATCCACTAAATAGGGGTCGAAATGGGTATCTTTTGCATTGCGTATGTGCTCTAGAGCATCTCTGTTCGACCAGCTTTTTTTATAAGGCCGCTCCATCGTGAGAGCATCAAACACATCGGCTAATGCAACAATTCTCGCAGACTCAGGTATGGCCTTGCCAACCAACTTGTTGGGGTAACCAGAACCATCCCATTTTTCATGATGTCCAAGGGCCACTTCCGCTGCTAGCTTAAATAATGGCGCTTCACTCTTGATTAATATTTGATAACCGATCACGGTATGCTGACGCATTATTTCCCATTCGTCGTCATTGAGCTTATTGGGGGATTTCAAAATGGCATCTGGAATGCCCACTTTTCCAGTGTCATGCAATGGCGCAGCCAGTCTCAACAATTCAACACGCTCTTCATCCCAACCCGCCGCTCTTGCTAAAATCGCGCAGTAATCGGCCATGCGCCACATATGCACACCGGTATCCACATCGTTTAAATGCCCCATCTCACCCAGCATGCCAATGGCAGATTTTAGCGAGTCGTCAAGCTCTTGCGTTTTAATTTCAATGAGATGTTTATTGTGTATATTTTTTTCTGAAAGCTGTAAATGGGTGCGTACTCTAGCCAGTGTGGTTAGCGGCGTAATCGGTTTGGTAATAAAATCCACGCAACCCGCCTCAAAAGCTTCACGCTCATGCTCGGCATCGGTCACCGCAGTTAAGAATATAATAGGAATATCTTGCGTTGCAGGATTATTTTTAAGCTTATGACACACTTCTAGTCCACTCATTTCTGGCATCATTATATCTAACAAAATAATGTCTGGCGGTGAACGATCAATAATGCTTAACGCGACTTTGCCGCTTTTCGCGACCTGCACCTGATACTCTTCTTTCAGAATATCTTTCAATAAGTCGATGTTTTGGGACACATCATCAACAATGAGAACTTTCTTATTTTTGAGCAAGGATTCCATTTCTCTTAGCATAGAATTCACCATGATGATCCACTAATTAAATAACCAATGTCTTTCTGTATTTTTCAATCTTGATGACGGCTGAATCAAACTCATACTCTTCAATATCAAGCAAGGCACTTTGCAAGAGCGCACGATCACACTCATTCGGGTATTCAGCCAGTATGTTATAAATTGCCCCCTCACTGTTAGCCTCTCCATTCATTAGGCTATTTTCAAGATCGATGATTTTAGCAAGAAAAGGCGCCGACACCGTCCTTAATTCCCTCTTACTATCA
>CAZBUC010000321.1:2035-2955 GCA_964494965.1 uncultured Maribrevibacterium sp. | reverse complement strand
CTTATCAAGGTGCGCATGACATCTTTGCCGAGCATGCGGCTTTATCGGCGTTTGAAAATAAGGGCAAACGGGATTTCGATATTGGGCATTTCAGTAATATAACTAAGGCCGAATACGATGCTTTGGTTCCAGTGCAGTGGCCCGTACCAGAAGGTCGTCCAGAAGGTACCAAGCGAATGTTTGAAGATAGGCGGTTTTTTACCCCCGACGGCCGAGCAAGATTTGTTGCAATTGCACCAAGTTTGCCAAAGGCCCAAGCATCACAAGAATGGCCTTTTACCTTAAACACTGGACGCGTGCGCGATCAATGGCACACCATGACGAGAACGGGCGATGCGGCGTCCTTGGCTAAACATACGGCACAACCTTATGTGGAAATTCACCCGAAAGAAGCCAAACGCTTGGATATTCAGGACAGGTCTTTAGTGCGCCTTACTTCGCTGTATGGAGAGGTGTTATTAAAAGCGAAACTGAGTCGAGCGGTTGCGCCTGGCAATGTGTTTGTGCCTATTCACTGGACGCAACAATTTGCCAACGCGTCGGTGGTGTCAAATCTTATCCCGCAGGTGGTCGATCCTTTGTCAGGTCAGCCAGAGTCTAAGCATGCTCAGGTTCAGCTCGAAGCGGTAAGTGATATTTGCTATGGCATGATTATCTCTGTGGTGCCGCTTGCATTATCGGATTGCTTGTATTGGTGCCAAGTGCCATCAAAGCAAGGTTATCATTACGAAGTGGCTTGGCCCAATGGGCAAACGCAAGCTTCTTTGAAGGCAATAGATATAGAGCAGAGTACAGATTTGGCTGAAAGGGTTGAGTGGTTGGAGTATTCGAATTCAATGACGGGACAAATTCGGTTGGCAAAGCTGGTGAATCAAACACTTACGCTGCTGATGTATTTGCATCCGCAGCCTGACTCAGTC
>CAZBUC010000321.1:0-2025 GCA_964494965.1 uncultured Maribrevibacterium sp. | reverse complement strand
CCGATTGGTTGCTCTCTACATTGACAACAAACACGTCTTTGTCAGCACAGGATCGTTTGGCCATTTTGGTGGGAATGCCCGCTAATATCGAAGAAAAGGGTGACATTGTATGCTCCTGTTATCAAATCGGCAGTAGACAGATTGAAGCGGCGGTTATTAGCGGCATTTGTTCTGTCGATGGATTAGGCGCCAAATTAAAATGCGGTACCAATTGTGGATCTTGTCTTCCCGAATTAAAACGCTTTCTTCCTACTGTAATGGGGTTATCAGCATGACTAACTGCGCGATGAGTAATGACTTTACGCAATACGTAAAAATTTTAGGTCGTGGCAAGAAAGGCGCGCGCAGTTTAACCGTGGCAGAAGCTGAGCATGCTATGGGTTTGATGTTGTCTGGTCAGGTCGCACCTGAGCAATCAGGGGCTTTTTGGATGCTGATTCGAATACGAGAAGAGACGGTAGAAGAAACCGTTGGTTTTACCAAAGCGACTAGACAATATTTATCGAAAAAGCAGCCATTAGGAATAAGTGTCGATTTGGATTGGCCTGCCTACGCAGGCAAACGCAATGAGTTGCCTTGGTTTTTATTGGCAGCACTTGCATTGGCCAATACTGGTGTGAATATTGTTATGCATGGGCACACGTTTGAGGGGGAAAATCGACTCTATGTTGAGAAGGTGATAAATCTGCTTGGTTTGGCTGTTTGCGATTCCCGAGAACAATTGAAAAAAGCCCTTCAAGCCAGCCACTTTGCTTATATGCCGCTGACGAAGATTGATGAGTCATTAGGTCGTATGATGGATCTTAAGTATGTTCTGGGGTTGCGTTCGCCAGTGAATACTGTGGTGCGAATGATGAATCCCTTTTTTGCCGATCACAGTGTGCATGGTGTCTTTCATCGGGGATATGATGAGTTACATCTTTCTGCCAGTGAGCAGTTAGGCGATGCTTCCGTGCTGGTGTTTCGAGGGGGTAATGGTGAAGCGGAAGTGAATCCAGAGCGAGATGTCACGTTAGGTAAGTGGCAAGATGGCATGGCGAGTTGGTCGGATTGGCCCAAAGCCGAACAACAGCATAAACGCCTAAAAGACAATGTCGATTTGTCTCGATTAACCGATCATTGGCGTGATCATCAGTCAGATCCATTTGGAGAGCAAGCCGTTAGACAAACCATTGCGTCGGTGGCTGTACTTCTTTATGGTGTGACTTCTCATGAAGCGTGTCTCGTGTTAGCAGATAGTATTTGGTTAAAACGTGACAAGGCGTACTTTGATTCTCAGATATAAAAGAAGGTTGCATGGCGTTTATCTCATTATCAGCGGCGGTATTGGCAGGCGGCAACGCCGAGCGTATGTCACGTCAAGACAAAGGTTTGCTGTTGTTTCGCAATGAACCCATGGCCTTGTTGGTCGGGCGAGCTTTGCAGCAAGTGGCTGATAGCGTGTTTATTAATGCGAACCGGAATTTTGATGCTTATACCGCGCTTGGTTATGAGGTGATTGCCGATGATCTGGCTCATCAAGGAAAAGGGCCGTTGTCAGGTTTGTTAACCTGTTTGGCCTTTGCGAAAACGTCTCATTTGTTGATATCACCTTGTGATACACCGTGTATTAATAGTGCGGCTTTTGCAAAACTGAAACAAGCCAGTCTGTTGTCACCAGAAACAATCCATTATTTAGAGAGCGGCTCTGGTACGCATCCTCTGCATGCTATTTTACCTGTAGAACAGACTTACAGTGCGCTTAGCCAATTTCTGGAACAAGCTCAGCGGTATAATGTCTCAGCTTTTTATGAAAAATTTGGTTGTCAGTCTGTTATTTGGGCTAACGATGCTGACTTGTTAAACGTTAATACACCTAGGGACTTGGCCTAAGTCTCTTTAACAGACTCAATATCAAGTTGATAAGATTCGCCATCTTCTTGGTGTTCGAGTTTAACTAATAAATAATCAAGAGTCGGGACGAACCAAAAAGACGTCTTTTTGCCTTTCTCGAGATTGTCGGTACGAATGATTTTAATCGCAGAC
>CAZBUC010000320.1:0-2957 GCA_964494965.1 uncultured Maribrevibacterium sp. | reverse complement strand
CGATTGAGCTACAGCTATGGCTTGATTTTCATCGATTTGACTCATAACAAACCTCTTAAAATAAATGAATAATCACAAACTGCCTGTTTGATCTACTTATTTTTCTTTACCTGCATATTTCAATGCCGCATGTACAAAGGCACTGAACAGGCCGTGACCATGTCTAGGGGTAGACGTAAACTCTGGGTGGAATTGACAAGCAACAAACCATGGATGATCCGCAATTTCTATCATTTCAACCAAGGAGTTGTCTTCTGAACGACCGGAAATCGTCAGACCTGCTTTTTCCATCGCATCCACATAGAAATTGTTTACTTCGTAACGATGACGATGACGCTCTTTAATCACGGCTTGACCATAAGCTTCAAAGGCTTTTGTGCCTTCGGTTAGATTACAGTTCTGAGCGCCAAGTCGCATGGTACCCCCTAGATCGGATTCCTCTGACCGGATTTCTTTGGAACCCTCTGCATTCGTCCATTCTGTAATCAGACCAACAACTGGGTTCTCTGCTTTTAGATTAAACTCGGTACTGTGCGCACCGGGTAAATTTGCAACATTTCTTGCAAATTCGATGAAGGCAACCTGCATACCCAAACAAATACCCAAATACGGTACTTTATTTTCACGTGCATATTGCGCTGTTAAGATTTTACCTTCTACACCACGTTCGCCAAAACCACCAGGAACGAGAATCGCATCCATTCCTTTTAGACACTCTGTGCCTTTTTCTTCAACACTTTCAGAATCGATATAGTGTAATTTCACTTTGGTGCGCGCGTGAATACCCGCATGATCCATTGCTTCAATAAGTGACTTGTAGGCATCTAGTAACTCCATATACTTGCCGACCATAGCGATATTAACCTGTTTTTCAGGGTTTAATTTCGCCTGTGTCACCTTATTCCAAATGTCGATATTTGGCATGTTGCAATCAAGATGGAAGTATTCAACGATCAGGCTATCTAAACCTTGGTCATTTAACATCTGTGGAATGCGGTAAATCGTGTCGGCATCAGGAAGTGAAATAACCGCACGTTCTTCAACGCTAGTAAACAAAGCGATCTTCTTACGCTCTGGCGCTTCAATAGACACTTCTGAACGACAAATAAGAATGTCTGGCTGGATACCGATAGAGCGAAGCTCTTTAACGGAATGCTGGGTAGGCTTGGTTTTGGTTTCGCCAGCCGTACGAATGTAAGGAACCAAAGTCAAATGCATGAACAAAGCACGACGAGGGCCTAATTCGACTTTTAATTGGCGAACCGCTTCAAGGAAAGGTTGTGATTCGATATCCCCAACAGTACCGCCAATTTCAACCAAAGCCACATCAGCGCCTTCCGCACCAAATAGAATACGACGTTTAATTTCATCAGTAATATGAGGAATAACTTGGACAGTACCACCAAGATATTCACCACGACGCTCTTTTTTAAGAACATGTTGATAGACACGACCACTGGTGAAATTGTTACGTTTACCCATTTTAGTCGAGATGAATCGCTCATAGTGACCAAGATCTAAATCGGTCTCTGCGCCATCTTCAGTGACAAAAACTTCGCCGTGTTGAAAGGGGCTCATGGTGCCTGGGTCCACGTTGATGTAGGGATCCAGCTTAAGCATGGTGACTTTTAGGCCACGAGATTCAAGGATAGAGGCCAAAGAGGCAGCTGCCAAACCTTTACCAAGAGATGAAACTACACCGCCTGTAACGAAAATGTACCGTGTCGCCATGAGTGTTTAACCCGCCTTAATGAATAGAATACAAGATTTGAAGGCAGAGTAATTTTACCTTCAGGACGGGGGAAAATAATAACATCGGAAGGCATTTCACTCAATGTAAAACATGGCTGTTTTGAATTGAGTGAAGATCCCATACATCAAGACCAACACGCTTTAAAAATCCTCGACTTAAATCCTATTGGTCGTATTACAAATCCAGCTCTAAAATGGGCGTTTTAGAACGAGAGCAACATGGCATAACTAGCTTTCCTGAGGCGTGCTCTTGATCCGTTAAAAACACATCTCTATGGTCTGGAATACCGTCGATCACACCCGTCTGGCACGTACCACACACACCCGATTCACAGGATACCGCCAAAAAAACACCATTGTTATCTAATACGTCAAAAATACTCTGATCAGCCTCGACATCAAAGACCTCACCCGTACTATGAATTTTCACTTTAAACGCGGTATTTTCACCGACATTCTCATCAACAACAGGGGCAGCAAAAAATTCTCTGTGCATACGCTCTTCAGGCCAACCTAACATTTTTGCCTGCAACAACACGTCATTAATAAAATCTGCGGGACCACAAACATACAATTCCGAGTGATTCGAATGACGTGATAAAACATCGACCACATCCATTCGACCAGAACTCGCCACTTGGCTAAAATGAAAATGCATTTTATCGGCAAAAGAAGCCCTTTTTAACACAGATGAAAATGCCGCCGTGTCTGGTGACTTCGCACAGTAATGAAACTCGAAAGGCAACTCCATTTTTTGCAACTGCTGCGCCATTGGCAACAAAGGTGTGACACCGATACCACCAGCCACTAACACGCTATGACGCCTTGTATCTATTAATGGAAAGTGATTTTTAGGGGCACTTATCGACAAGGTATCGCCCATTTTCAAGCGATGCACCTCGGCCGATCCTCCCCTTGATTGCGGGTCTTTCAAAACCGCAATTTCATAATACTGCGCTTCCACTGGCAAACGACATAATGAATATTGACGAAGCAAACCACTTGGCAACTTAATGTCAATATGCGCACCAGCTTCAAAAGCGGGCAACCCTGAGCCATCCAAAGAACCTAGCACAAGCCGAACCACACCTTGTGCTTCGGTAACAACATTTCTTACAATGACCGGAATCATTTGCCTCTCCTGACCTGTTATTTTTTTAGGCACCAGCCTGAGAGTAAATAAAAACCACTCTCTGGCTGGCACT
>CAZBUC010000319.1:0-2959 GCA_964494965.1 uncultured Maribrevibacterium sp. | reverse complement strand
CAGGAATCGTATAAGCGATAATCAATACCACGTACTGAGCAACCTGTGTGTAAGTGATGCCTTTCATACCGCCTAATACCGCGTAGAAAAACACCACAACAGCGGCAATCAGAAGCCCTGTATTGTTATCTACTTCAAGGAAGCGTGAAAACGCAACCCCAGCTCCTGTCATTTGTCCGATAACATAGGTTACCGACGCTATGATCAAACAAGCAACCGCAACCAATCGTGCTGTGGTGCTGTAAAAACGATCACCAATGAAGTCAGGCACGGTGAACTTACCAAACTTACGTAGGTAAGGCGCCAATAGCATAGCAAGCAATACATAACCACCAGTCCAACCCATAAGGAAGGTAGAGTTAGCGTAACCGCCTGCAGCGATCAGACCTGCCATGGAAATAAATGACGCCGCCGACATCCAATCTGCCGCTGTTGCCATACCATTTAACACAGGATGGACGCCACCGCCTGCCACATAGAATTCTTTTGTTGACCCGGCGCGTGCCCAAAATGCAATACCGAAGTAGAGCGCAAAGGAACCACCGACAAACAACAAGTTGATAGTAAATTGATCCATGCGACTTACTCCTCGAGGCCAAATTCTTCATCTAGCTTGTTCATTCTCCAAGCATAGAAAAAGGTCAAAAAGAGGAAGACAAGAATAGAGCCTTGCTGGGCGAACCAGAAACCCAAATCCGTTCCTCCGACTTGTATGTCGGAAAGCATGGGGCGAAGAAGAATGGCACAGCCATAAGAGGCCAGAGCCCAAATCACTAGGCTACCTAAGATGAGCCTGAGGTTGGCTTGCCAGTATTTTTCTGCATTAGTATTATGATCTGACACGGTAGATCTCCTTATAATTATTTTTATACGCCCTGTTAATTTAGCAGGGGGAGGCCGAAGAAGAAGTCAGACTTTAGTCGCATAATGTGCATTAAATGTAAAAAAAACTGACACTGGCCTTAGTCAAATGACACAAGTGGACAATCAGCGTGATATTTTATGGTGAAATGTCGTGAACCTTGCGATCATTAGCCTGGTAGCGACAAACGTATCCGTTTAAAACAGCCAAATGCAGGAGACAATGGGTGATTCAAGCAATTTATGTGTCGAAAAAATCCAAGCAAGCGCAAATCGGTATTGATGCGGTGAAAGTGGACGCAGGGAAAGGCATTGTTGGCGATAGATACTATGGCAAAAAAGGCAGCGATGGGCCCAATATTACCTTTATAGAGAGCGAAGCCATCGCGGCGTTTAACGCGAATTTTGGTCAAAATATTAGCTTGTCTGCCACTCGAAGAAATATTGTGACCCAAGGTGTTCGACTCAACCAGCTGGTGGGACAGGAATTCTCCATTGGCGATGTGCGTTTTTATGGCGTGGAGCTTTGTGAACCTTGTGGTTCGTTAGGGAAATCCCTAGCCAATGATTCTATTTCGGCACCGCAAGTCGTTAGGGCTTGGTTACATCGCAGCGGTTTAAGAGCCAATGTCTTGAGCACGGGAATATTGCGCACAGGCATGCAGTTTAATTTGATCCAGAATACAGGCAAACATCCTCTGCCAACACAAAGCGTTTAATGTCGCTAAATTCTTTATTAAACGGCTGCGGCTGTGGTGTGTATTTTCCAGCCAAACAACTTTGAACGATTGCTTCCGCTTGGGTTAGGTAAGTACGTCTATCTTCTGTCGAGCTTGCATTGTGCTCTGCTGTCGATGCTTGTTGCCACAGCAAATCGGCCAGTGGCTTAGGTGTGTTGGATTGCCCTTGGAAACGCCACAAATCGGCCGTTTGATCATAAGCGTAATAGGGCAATAACTTGATGCCGTGTTTGGCTACAAAATCAATGGCTTGTAAAATAAACATGGCTTCATCATCGTCTAAGAAATAATTCAAATTGAAGCGAACCCAACCTGGTTTAACCAGCTTTTCGCCTTTTTTTAGGGCTTCTTGAATGCGTTCTGATTCCGTTCTGTCTATGCCCAAAAGCTGGTGACCATAGGGACCCGCGCAGGAGCAACCCCCTCGTACTTGAATACCAAACAGATCATTTAGCATTGCCGTGACAAAACCGTGATGTAAGTAGCCAAACTCGGTGTTGATGCGAAACGCGGTAATCGACAAACGTACTGCGTAAGCATGACCTAATCGCTCTATGTTTGGGTGGTTTTGCCAATGTTTATCAATAAGTTGTACTAGCTCGTGTTCACGGGCCTCAATGACGTTTTCGCCCACAGCTTGTTTGAGCTGAAACACCAAGCCAGCGCGAATCGCTTCGACAATACCGGGCGTACCCCCTTCTTCTCGACGAACGCCAATGGGTAAAAAGGTGTGGTCTTCTGGTGTCACAAAGGACACGGTACCGCCGCCAATGAGGCTGGGTTTTTGGTTGCTGATAATGGCTTTTTTGACCACCAGAATCCCCGGAGTCCCTGGGCCGCCGATAAACTTATGGGTTGAGAAAAACATGGCGTCTTTGGCCAGTATTTTGTCTGCGCTTGGATTCATATCTAGCGCCACATAAGGCGCGGCCGCGGCAAAGTCCCAAAAAGCGAGGGCGTTATAGCGATGTAGCAAGGCGGTAATGGCATCCTGATCGCATAAAATCCCTGTGACGTTGGATGCGGCGCTGAAACTACCGATGAGGCGTCTATTTTGATTGGCTTTTAGTTGTGCCTCCAAGGTGACCAGACAAACGCCACCGTCTTGTGATTCAGGGATGCGAATGACGTCAATGCCCAGCTCTCGCCACGGCAATTCGTTGGAGTGATGTTCATAAGGTCCAATAAAAACGCATACATCTGATTTGTCAGATTCACTCAATTGGCGCAAGCCTAATTGGCTAATTAAGGTGTTAATTGCGCTGGTGGCGCCACTGCCACAAAATATCACCAAGTCTTCGGCTGAGGCGTTAACGGCGTCTCGAATTTGTTGTCGAGCTTGTTCACGAAAGGCGGTG
>CAZBUC010000318.1:0-2971 GCA_964494965.1 uncultured Maribrevibacterium sp. | reverse complement strand
ACATCGGATTCACTGAATTCTTTAAAATCTTGCGTTTCTTCTGGCCAACCTTGTGTTGCAAAAGTCCAAAGCGCTGAAGAGAACCAGGTATCTAGCACATCTTCGTCTTGAGTCAATTCAAGGTCCGCTGCCAAACCATATTTCGCGCGAACCTCGTCTTCACTCTTACCCACATAATGTTTGCCATCGGCATCGTACCAAGCCGGGATTTGATGCCCCCACCAAAGTTGACGAGAAATACACCAATCCTGAAGATCACGCATCCAAGCAAAGTAGGTATTTTCCCACTGCTTAGGCACAAATTGAATATCGCCATTTTCAACGGCTTCGATTGCGGGCTTCGCCAAGGACTCAACTGCCACATACCACTGCTGAGTCAAATAAGGCTCAATCACCGTATTACCGCGCTCACCGCGTGGCACTTTTAGCTTGTGATCCACCACTTTTTCCAGCAAGCCAAGCGCATCAAAATCGGCAACAACCGCTTTACGAGCAACAAAACGATCCATACCACGGTATTTTTCTGGCGCCGTATCATTAATAGCCGCATCGTCAGTCAGAATATTGATCAATGGCATGTCGTGGCGTTTGCCGACTTCATAGTCATTAAAATCGTGGGCCGGGGTAATTTTCACACAACCCGTACCGAATTCTTTATCCACATATTCATCAGCAACGATTGGAATGCGACGACCCACCAATGGCAGGTCAATATACTTACCAACAAGGTCCGTAAAACGCTCATCATCTGGGGCTACCGCCACCGCAGCATCACCAAACATGGTTTCTGGACGTGTTGTCGCCACGACAATGTGATCTTTCCCGTCCGCGGTTGTTACGCCATCGGCAAGCGGGTAACGGAAATACCACATGAAGCCATTTTCTTCTTCTGAAATAACTTCTAGATCGGACACGGCTGTATGTAACACAGGATCCCAGTTTACGAGGCGCTGACCACGATAAATAATGCCTTCATCAAATAAACGTACAAACACTTCCTGAACCGCCGCAGACATACCCGGGTCCATCGTAAAGCGTTCTTTTTCCCACGCAACCGAGTCACCTAAGACACGCATTTGATCGGAAATCGTACCACCAGACTGCGCTTTCCATTCCCAGACTTTTTCAAGGAATTTCTCACGCCCCAAATCATGACGGGTAATGTTTTGAGCAGCTAACTGACGCTCCACCACCATTTGTGTAGCGATCCCCGCATGGTCGGAACCCGGCTGCCATAGAGTACGGCGACCTTTCATCCGTTCGCGGCGGATCATCGCATCCATCAAGGTATGCTGAAAAGCATGGCCCATGTGCAGGCTACCGGTGACGTTTGGCGGTGGAATCATGATAGAGAAAGGGGAACCGCTGCCTTGAGGTGCGAAACATCCACTTTCTTCCCAACGTTGATAAATGGGCTGTTCGATACTTTGAGGTTGGTAGATTTTTTCCATTATGGTGTCTTAAAGCTCTTATGTGGCGGTAAATAGGTTTTCAGGGATTATAACGTGTCGTAACCAGATAAAAAATAATACGAACACAATTAAGGCATCTATATCAGGCTGCTCGACTTATTGGCACAGCACGAGAAGCCATTAGTTGTCTTTTGTTTGGGGAGTGTCTGTGGCTTTTTGCTTGTCAGCAAGGTGCAATGCCTGTATCACTTCAGCCACCAGCTCGGGTAATCGCTTTTCGAGGACATCGCCAATCGCCTTGGCAATTTGCGCCTGAGAAGGAGAAGAGACACTTAACGCTGACACTTCCTCAGCCAAAACAGGAGGAATACCTGTCTCATCGTCTGGGATAGTGTTCTTATGATCATCAAGCGACTGAACGAAATGGGCTTCTTGGCTAACCGAACTAGACACCTGATCGGCCACAATATCCATCAAAATAGGAATATCATCCTGATTTCGCAGTGCCGATATCAGCGCCTCTTCATCTGGCTCAAAAATATCGTCATGCGAAGTGGCTAAGTCTGACATAGAAAAACCGTTAGTAAGAAAACAGAATAGAACCGTTAAACAAACTTGTTTAACCCTTGTATGTAGCCCTCAACTTTCGCACTGTAAAACACAAAAGTCCACCCTCTAGCGCATAAAGCCGATTGAGCGATGGATTCCACTGAACCTCTAAACCAGCCAAACCCTTCTATCGACGTTTTTTCAGTCAAAAAAAAGCAGCGACAAATAATAGCGCTGCTTTTCATTAAGGATCTATTTTATTCCTAAAAGCCAGTACGCTGGCTAACGACTTATGCTTTCGCTAACAAATAACGTGTCAACAAAGCCACTGGGCGACCACTGGCGCCTTTACTTGCGCCGCCCGCCCAAGCAGTACCTGCAATGTCTAAATGCGCCCAAGGATAAGACCCTGTAAAACGCGACAAGAAACATGCGGCTGTCACTGAGCCAGCCTCTGGACCGCCAATGTTCGCGATATCAGCAAAGTTACTGTCTAACTGTTGCTGGTATTCTTCGTCTAACGGCATTTGCCAAATTTTATCCGCGGCAACGTGACTGGCTGCCTTCAATTCAACCGCCAGATCATCATTGTTCGCGTACATGCCTGAATTCACACTACCCAAAGCCACTACACAAGCGCCCGTAAGCGTCGCAATATCAACCACAGACTTCGGCTTGAAGCGCTCAATATAAGTCAAGGCATCACACAGCACCAAACGGCCTTCAGCGTCGGTATTCAAAATCTCTACCGTTTGGCCAGACATGGTTTTCACGATATCGCCCGGCTTAGTCGCACGGCCACTAGGCATATTTTCCGCCGCCGCAATCACCGCTGTAAAATTCAGCTTTGGTTTTAACTCACAAATCGCTTTCATCGTACCGAAAACGCTTGCTGCGCCGCACATGTCGTATTTCATCTCATCCATTTTTGGACCAGGCTTCAAGGAAATACCGCCAGTATCAAAAGTAATACCTTTCCCTAGAAGAACATGAGGTGCTTCGTCTTCTGC
>CAZBUC010000317.1:0-2975 GCA_964494965.1 uncultured Maribrevibacterium sp. | reverse complement strand
GACGCACATGAACATTATGATTAAGATCAAAGAAAATGGCTTCACCTGGCTGGATATCACGCTCTAACGTGAAGCCCGCGGCATCAAGCGCAACACTCTCAGAAGCCACCATATATTCAACACCTTTCTCGGTGTGTCTCGAACCATAAATAAGTGGACGTATGCCGTCAGGGTCACGAAACGCTAAAATGCCATAACCCGTAATCAGAGTAACAACGGCATACCCCCCTTCAATGCGCTTGTAGACACGTTCTAGCGCATTGAATATATCTTCTGGTGTAGGAATTAGCTTACCTTCCTCGTGAAGTTCATGAGCAAGAACGTTGACGAGAACCTCAGAATCAGATGTGGTGTTGATATGACGTAAATCGGACTCGAATACTTCTTGTTTCAACTTGTCTGTATTGGTGAGGTTACCATTGTGTGCCAATGAAATACCATACGGCGAATTGACGTAAAAGGGTTGAGCTTCGGCAGAACTAGAAGTGCCTGCTGTTGGGTAACGAACATGCCCAATACCGATATTACCGTGCAGTTTTTTCATATGACGAGTGCGAAATACTTCACTCACCGGTCCATTGTCCTTCCGTAAACACAAGCGTCCATTATGGCTAGTGACCATACCTGCCGCATCTTGCCCACGATGCTGCAGAAGCGTTAACGCATCAAAAATCGCTTGGTTAACTACTGACGTGCCAACGACACCAACGATACCACACATTTTCTAGATCCTCGTGTTGGGGAATTGCGGCAGTTGCCGCAAAGGTTCTTCATTTAATTCTATTATTAACTTCCAAGGACGCGGTCAATGAGAGTCGAATCAAATAAATCCGAACTCTTGCCTAACATGTCACGCGTCCAGTCATTCAACTGTCCTAACTGTGGAATAAGCTGAGATGTTTTCCAGAAAGCGGTTTCTTCAATCGCAGGACTCAGGCTTAAAAGAGACACGAAAGCGACAACGATCAAGCTTCCTCTGGCAAAACCAAACAACATTCCTAATACTCTATCGGTACTCGATAACCCAGTTACTTGTATTAAGGAGCCGAGCAAATAGCTGACTAATGCTCCAACAACCAAAGAAGCGATAAAGAGAGACACGAAAGAGACGATGTAGCGAATTTGATCATTTTGAACTTGCTCAATCAGTAGCCCTTGCATCTGACCGGAAAATTTCACGGAAACGACAAATGCGACCACCCAGGTAAGAAGAGACAGCACTTCTTTAACAAAGCCCCTCTTTAAACTCAGCAGAGTCGAAAGAATAACCACGGCAATAATCAACCAATCAATCGTCGACATAAAGTGAGCCTGTTCCATTATTACCTAAAAAAATCGCTGCGAAGTTTAGCAGATGTCTGGCTTTTTCCAACCACTTAAGTTCATAGCCATAGCTCAATTTACGGAGTATTTAACCACTATGCCTGTCAGATTAAAGGTGTTTTTAATTTCCTCACGCATTTTATTTGATATCTCGCGTTTAAATTCGGGACCAACATAAACTTTGTAAAGAGAATTTGTTGTTATGCTGTACGCACTATAATTGGCCTTTTTTAGTTTATCAACAAGCCGTATGGCGTTGTCTTGACTTTTGAATGTTGCAATTTGAAGTGTCCATCTTTCACCAACAGGCGGTGTAGATTCAGTGGATTGGGCCGGCGCTGAATTTTGTACAAGAGGTTGATCCACTGCCGATTTTGGCAAAGGAATCAAACGAATATCGTCAGTAGATGCCTGAGCCTCTTGCTGAACTGTTTCATGAAATTGATCGATAGGCTGAGCGGGTACGATATTCATTGGTTCAAAATCTGGTGTTGATGTCACTCGTACTTGCACATCAAGCTCGGCGGGACGCTCACCATCCAATATCAAAGGTAAAACGATGGCGGCTGACAATACCATGATACCGGCACCAATTAACCTATAGGTAAGGGTTCTATCTATCATATATTACTCTTGATTTTGAACTAACTTAAGGTAATGAGAAACCGTCACAAAAGAGCCAAATACTACGATTGGGCGTTGTTGTTCAACCGCTAAACAGCTGGCCGCTTCGAAAGCCGTCTCAAAAGAAGCGAAGTGTTTTGTCATTGATGCGGCAGCCGGAATGCTGGCAACAAGATGCTGCTCTATGTCAGCCCCTTGCGCGCCTCTTGGGCCATCCAAATCACAGCAAAACCAAGCAGAAAAACTCTCGGCTAAATGAGTAACGACACTGGCAATGTCTTTATCTTTTAACATGCCACAGACCGCAATAGGTTGACGCGAAAATACTTTAACCCGACTGGCTAATTCAACCGCCGCTTCGGGATTATGAGCAACATCAATATACACGTCCGGATCTGACGACATTTTTTGAAATCGTCCGGTCAACTTTGCTGACCGAAACAAGTCAACAAGGTCGTCTTTCAAAGGATTGAAGCCCATATTTACAAGCACAGCCAATACGGTCGCTGCATTTTGTAATGGTAAGGTTGGTATGGGCAAGCCATCATAGGCTAGACCGTTTCCACCCCATTTCCACTGGTTATCATTGACTTCGAAAGAATAGTCGACGCCTTTCTGCTGCAAAAGTGCGCCAACGTCGGCTGCTTTTTTGGCGATAGTGATGGGAGGATTAACCACACCACTCACCAAAAGCTTTCCGGGGCGAGCAATTCCTGCTTTTTCTTGCGCAATAATGTCCAGGTTATCACCCAGCCAATCCGTGTGGTCTAACGCGATTGATGTGATAACTGCCACATCGGTATCAATCATGTTAACTGAATCTAATCGCCCACCCAAACCGACCTCTAATACCCAAAAATCAAGATCAGATTGATCAAAAATCCAAAATCCAGCTAAGGTACTGAATTCAAAGTAAGTAAGAGGAATATCTTCTCTGGCAGACTCTATAACATCAAATGCCCGACATATAAGCGCGTCATCGCACGGCACATTATTAAGCGCAATCCGTTCATTAAAGTGAATGAAAT
>CAZBUC010000316.1:0-2977 GCA_964494965.1 uncultured Maribrevibacterium sp. | reverse complement strand
TCTGGTGTCATTGTGCCGTTAATCACTTGAGCACTGACGTTCCAGAGTTGGTTCTCTAGGTTTGGTGTGCCACGAGACAAGATCTGATAGGAGTTGCGAATGGTTGATTCGCACTGTTGACGCCAGCTCATAAACTCTTGTGCCACAGGGTCTTTGATGTCGATTTGATGGTTAGACAGTGGGAAAAAGCCGGGTACTTCATTAGCGTACAAGGTAGCGAATTCTTTGCTGGCCATCCAATTTAAGAAGACTTTAGCGGCTTCTTTATTCTTTGAATTTGCATTAATGCCAATCCCCATGTCGGTGTGATCACTGATGTAACAGGTATCGCCTGCTTTTCCTACTGGTGGTGGGAATGCACCAAATTCAAAATCTGCCTGGTTGTTAAAGGTTTGAATGTCCCAAGAGCCTGCTGGGTAAACAGCGGCGCGATTTAGAGTAAATAAATTTTGTGAGTCAGAATATTTCTGCGCTTCAAACCCGCGTCCCAAGTAGGGCTTCCATTGTGCCAACTCTTTCCAAGTATCGACATAGGGCTGATCTGTCAGTTTTTGTTCCCCATTCAGCAAGGCTTTACGACCATCTTCGCCTTTCCAATGGTTTGGCCCAATATTTTGAAAGCCCATTGTCGCCGTTTCCCACTGATCGGCTGTGCCCATAGCCAGCGGAATGTAACGGCTTTGGTTTTTAATGGTGTCTAGTGTGTTGAAAAATTCTTCTCGGGTTTTGGGAACGGACAGATTGAGCTCTTTAAATATTTCTTTGTTGTAAACAAACCCATGAATCACCGAGGCGACTGGCATACAAAACTGGTCTTTACCATCGTCCGTTACCCATGCGCTTTTGGCAACATCAGAAAATTGTTTTAGGCCATCTAGGTTATTCAGGTTTTCAAGATGCTTATCTTTGTAAAGGTCCAGCGCCGTATCAAACGGACGACAAGTGATTAAATCACCCGCGGAGCCCGCTTTTAGTTTTGCTTGTAATGCAGAGTTGTATTCCGTTGGAGGCGTTGGTGCGAAGTTAATTTTTGTATCCGGATGGCTTTTATTGAACGCAGGGATAATAACATCAGACCAAATGTTGGCGTCGTCACTGCGCCAGCTCTCTATTGATAAATGGTTGGCGGCTTGCGCAGCACCAGCGCAACCTAGCAGGGCGGCGGTCAGGCAAGTGAGTTTCGTAACAGGTAAAGCGGAACCAAGGTTAAACATAGTGATTCTCCGATTTTATCTTCCAATTGTGATGGTGCTTTTTGTAAAAAGCGGTTTTTTTTATTAGAAATAACGCTATTGGTATTTTTTAGGTATTGCTTGATTTGAAAAATTAGCACCAATTACGTCTTTAATCAAACAAATATGACAAAAATGTGGAAATATTTTCACGTGCATGCTTAAATTGGTTTCATATTGGTTCTATCTAAGAGAGGGTTTGTTATGCAAATCATTATTTTACCATCCGCTCAAGGCGTGGCTTTGTATGCGGCTGATCGTGTTATCGATGTGGTTAACACGAAAGCAAGCGCTGTTTTGGGGCTAGCAACTGGCTCAACACCCATTGCGTTGTACGAGGAGTTGGTAGCACGTTATCAAGCGAAGCAAATATCGTTTCGGCAGACGATCAGTTTTAATTTAGATGAATACATTGGTATTGCCGACTGTCATGAGCAGAGTTATCGCACCTTTATGAACCAGCATTTGTTTGATCACATTGATATTGCCAAGTCGAACACGCATGTACCTTTGGCAGAGAGCAAAGATGCGATTGTCTTAAAGAAAAGTGCACAGGATTATGAAGCGAGCATTCAGCAGGCTGGTGGTATCGATTTGCAGATTTTAGGAATTGGCTTAAATGGGCACATTGGCTTTAACGAGCCGACTTCTAGCTTTGCTTCACGAACGCGTATTAAAACATTGTCAGAATCAACTGTAGCAGCAAATAAGCGGTTTTTTAAAGCGGGTGAATACCAACCGCAATTAGCTTTAACCATGGGGATTGGGTCCATTTTAGACAGTCGAGCGGTGCTGTTAATGGCAACGGGAAGGGCAAAGGCTGAGGCGGTAAAGGCCATGATTGAAGGGCCACTTTCTGCTATGTGTCCGGCGTCGGCACTGCAACTGCATGAGGCAGCGACCATCGTATTGGACGAAGAGGCCGCGAGTTTGTTAGCGCTAAAAGACTACTACCAATGGTGCGAACTAAAACGCCAGCAATTGTATGAAGGGAGTTTGACATGAGCGGTTTATATATAGGAGTGGACGGAGGCGGCACATTCTGTCGAGCCCGCTTGGTGGATAGCGATGGTCATATATTGGGTGAAGCGGTTGGTGGTTCCGGTAATCCTCGAATTGGCATTGAGGCCGCATGGCAAAATATTATCAATGCTTGTGTTGAAGCTTGCCATCAAGGAAATGTCCCTGCTGAGGACTATGCCAAAATTACCTTAGGTTTGGGGTTGGCTGGGGCCAATCAGCCGTTAGAGCAAGAACTGGTTATTGCCCAAAAGTCTCCATTTGGGCAGCGCTATTTATTAACCGATGCGCACGCGGCTTGTTTGGGGGCGTTTAATGGTGAAGACGGCGCGTTATTGATATTGGGTACGGGTAGTTGCGGTGTGGTGTATCAAAACGAACGATTCAGTATCGTTGGCGGTTGGGGCTTTCCATTATCTGACCAAGGAAGCGGAGCGCGTATTGGCCTATCCGCGTTGGAATATTCGTTAGCAGCGCTAGATGGTATTTCTCCTTCGACACCCTTTACCGACAGCATTAACGCTGAATTTTCCTTGTCAGCAGAAGAGTACGTTTTGTATCAGAACCGTGCGCCCTTGCCGAAAGAATACGGCGCTTTTGCCGTTCAAGTGTTTCAATTTGCTCAGCAAAAAGACCCCATTGCGCTGAAAATTATCCAACAGCAAGTGGAATGGGTGAGCCAATATTTAGACGCTTTAATAGCGAAAGGTGCGCAGAAGATAGTT
>CAZBUC010000315.1:0-2977 GCA_964494965.1 uncultured Maribrevibacterium sp. | reverse complement strand
CGTCTACTTCCAGGTAGCTCTACTCGCAACGATTGGTTTGTCATCAAAAAATGCCATTCTTATCATAGAGTTTGCTGAAGCGGGGTATCGTAGGGGGCTGAATGCTTGGGATGCCGCAGCTAACGCAGCGCGTTTGCGTTTACGCCCTATTATTATGACATCTTTGGCCTTTATGGTGGGTACCATGCCGTTGGCATTGTCATCTGGAGCCGGGGCAAACAGCCGGATTTCCATAGGCTCTGCGATTGTGGGTGGTACCTTTACTGCGACCGTGTTGGCTATCTTCTTCGTACCCCTGTTTTTCGTTGTGGTGCGTCGTATATTTCCTAAGCGTCCGGACGGCCTAGTGGAAAAACAGCAGGGCGAATGATCGTTAGGTCACCGTGCTAAAACACGAAAAGGAACCTTAATGGGTTCCTTTTTCGTTTTAATAACGCTGAACTTATTTTAGGACTGTTCAGTGTGTTCAAGACTGCTCAGGGTGTTCAAGACTGCTCAGTTTGCTTTAAGACGCTTCAGCTCGTCGTACATGAAAAGTAAAGGCGGCTCCACCATTGTCGGCTGATGCGTAGGTGATTTCTCCTCCCATGGCGTCGGCAAAGCCTTTACTAATAGCCAAGCCTAGCCCAGATCCTTCGAATTGCCGGCTGGTTACCTCGTCTTGCTGACGAAAAGGCGTAAACAATAAGGGAATAAACTCTGCGCTTATTCCAGGTCCTTGGTCGGTAACGGTAATAGATATTCTGTTTTCTGATGCATCTATGGTTAAAGTAATTGTGCTTTGATCAGGTGAGAATTTAATGGCATTGGATAGCAGGTTCGACATGACCTGTAGAAAACGTTGTGCATCTACATAAACCAATAAGCAAGGAAAGGCATCGGCGATGATGGTGATGTTTT
Source organism: uncultured Maribrevibacterium sp. (assembly GCA_964494965.1). GTDB lineage: Bacteria > Pseudomonadota > Gammaproteobacteria > Pseudomonadales > Marinomonadaceae > Marinomonas. The sequence goes on along the minus strand of CAZBUC010000315.1, from coordinate 2,077 downwards.
TTTCAACACGATAAAAACGGTGCTCTTCTACGACGGTTTCCAATAAAGTAGAAAGAGGGTGATTGTCCATGTTGATGGACATCTTTGTGGTTTTTAGTTTGGAAAAATCCATGATATCGCTGATGAGGTGTTTCAGGCGATGGGTGTTCTCTTCGGTTATATGAATGAGCTTCTTCGCTGTTGAAGGTAGATCGCCCAGCTTGCCGGAATTGAGTAGGTTTAAGCTGCCGAGAATAGAGGTTAGTGGTGTTCTCAGCTCATGGCTGATGGTAGCAATAAAGTTGTTTTGCAGTGTCTCATATTGTTTTCGTTCGCTGATATTGGTGATGAGCATAATGTAGCGTATGTCATTAGAGACAAGTTGACGGTCAAGGCGTCGTATTTGGATTTGTATATCAGTTATTGAGTTATTAGTCCGATGAATTTTTGTTTCAAAAACACAGGGGCTGGGGATCTCTTCATAGGCGTTTTTTAGCGCTACTCCTTCCGATAACATTGTCTTATACCACAGCTCTAGCGGTGGGCAATGATCGAGAGTATGAAATAAAGTGTCGACTGCGCGGTTCACTAAGTGACTTGTTTGGCGCTCTAGCAGTGTTTCTGCGCCCTTGTTGGCAAAACGTACTTGTCCTTGCCTTGAAATGGCTAGGATAGCAATGTCTTCTGCCCCGTCGAGTACGGTCTGTAAAAGGTGGCGGCTGGAATTAGTTTCTTGTGCGTATTCTTGCAGTTGTTGACGGGTTTTTAGGAGTTCTTGTTCAAAACTGGCGCGTTCTGCAGCGGGTAACATAACCCAGCGGTAACAAGGCTGTTCATCAAACCGTCCTGTTTGGGCGTTCAATAAAACCGGCAGAGTGTTTCCATCCGCCAAATTGATTTTTAGGTACATTTCTTTGATGACACCATTGGCCCTTAACATGGGCCAGAGGTGGGTTTGTAAAAAAATCCTAGCCGGTACGGGAAAAAGCTGCTCAATACGCTCTATTTTGTGTGGGCCTGTCAATTCAAAGGAGGTTACGGCACATTGGTTGATCAACACAATACCGCCCTCTTGGTCGGTAATAACCAGAGGGCAGGGCAGAGCGTCAAGCTCCGAGTGTTGCGTCATACAGGTAAATCCGATTGAAGATATTCTTCAATTGCGTCAATCACCAGATGAGGGTGACTCATGTGAGCCGCATGACCTGCTATATCAAGCACTTTGAAGGTGCTGTTTTTTACCTGTTGATGCAAATATTTACCCACATTAATGGACGCAAGAGCGTCTTCTTTGTGCTGTAGTATGAGACTAGGGACTTGTAGCTTGGCAAAATCCTCGCGGTTGTCTGAGAAAAACGTTGCTCTGGCAAAGTGACGAGTAATAACAGGGTCGGTGGAGCAAAAACTGTCTGATAGCTGTCCCGATATTTTCGGGTCCGCATCCGCTCCTGCTACTACAGGCCCAAGATAGCTTGCCCAGCCAAGGTAATTTTGGTCCATTAATTCTAATAAGCCTTCCAAGTCTGCTTGTTCAAAGCCGCCTTGATAATCAGGTGGCATGTTCAAAAAACACGGGGAAGGACCCAAGAAGATCATTTTTTTGAACAGGTTAGGTCTGGCGTTGGCGGCGAGGACACCAATACTGCAACTGACAGAATGACCAATAAAAATCACATTAGAATCCAGACCGAGCGCATCACAGATTTCAATAATGTCTTCGGCATAGCCGTCTAGGGTTTTATAGCGTTCAAAGCTGTATTCATTGACGTCGGACTGACCACAGCCCACAAAATCAAATGAAACCTGATGTGCCTTGCCTTCAAAAGCGGGTATCACGCTTTGCCACATAGCTTGGCTGCAACCAAAACCATGGGCGTAAATAATAACGGGCTTATTCTGTGCCCCTGAGATTCGCACATTGTTTCTTTTTAATACGTCCATGGGCTTACTCCTAAAGGCATTGTGTTTACTTAGAGTGATAGGATTAAGACACAATAAGGTATTTGTTAGTAAAAATTAAGCCTCCATTGGTCTTATTTTACGCCTATAAATCCCCCTTCGATGTAGATCAATAAGAAAATAATAGACTATAGTAAAG
>CAZBUC010000314.1:0-2981 GCA_964494965.1 uncultured Maribrevibacterium sp. | reverse complement strand
TATGCGTGCAGCGGGCTGGACATCAACCAACCTATGCTAGATCTCGCTTTACAACGCTGCCCTGAGGCTCGTTTTGAGTTGGGCAATATGTGCGATTTTGCGGTCGACACGCCCTATGATTTGATCACCTGTTTTCTCTATTCCATTCATTACAGTGGCGACCTTCAGCATTTAACTCACTGTATCGAAAGCGTACACAAGGCTCTCAGCTTAGGAGGCGTATTTTGCTTTAACGCGGTCGACAAAGACCACATAGACAATGCCCTGTCAGCCAAACACAGCCTAATCCACGAAAACAGTCAGTTTTCGTTTGGGTCGTCTTGGTACTATAGTGGTGATGGGGAAAAACAAACACTGAAACTGAATATCGAGAAAACGAACGCAGAACAAACGCAACACTGGGCAGATGAACATCCTATGGTGGCGTTCAATTTTAGCGAGCTACAAAAGCTTTTATTGCCGTATTTTGATGTTCATGTATTCGAACACGAACACAACAAAATTGTTCCTTGGAACCAAGCGTCTGGCAACGCCATCTTTGTTTGTGTCAAAAAATAGCGTCAGAAAATAACCACGGCCATCCAATACATGTCCGTGCGTATCAAGACTCTTTCATAGAACGGTATTTCAAGATCAAAGCAATAATTTCATGGTCGCTCACGGTTGAAGACAAGGACTCATTCATCGAGCGACGCTGCGGCAGACGAATATTAAACTGATTTTTTAATATCCCAACCACCTGTGAGTCTGAGTTAGGGTCAAACACTTGACTGGCAAAAGTACAAATGCGTTGTAGAACAAATTCTTTAGCGGTGTGTATCATTGGATTCCTGTGAAATAAGAGAAAAATTAACGCAACTTCCCCTTTGTTCTCATAACTCGTGTAAAGCATAAGGTCGAATAAAGTAATAAAACAAATGTAAGACGATAGGTTTCGGATAAGTAATGAACAAAGTGTGGTGTCAGTGAGCGTCTGGTTAAAATACGTGTGTTAAAAAGGTGCTTGATGGTCAAGGGTCTAACAATAAAGATGCCTAAGCACTATGAGTCACACCAATATGGGCTGAAATCACCGCGTTGTCCACTAATGCTTTGCGATAATCCAAAAAACACCTTAAAAACACTTTTTTAAAATACGTCAAAAACACGCTTAAACTAACGGTAAAGCCACTTCTACTAAGAGCCCACCCAATTCACTGCGCGCTGCTTGCACCGTACCGTTATGCTGACGAATGGCGTTTTCCGCAATAGCCAACCCCAGCCCCGCTCCACCACTGTGACGATCACGGGCGGTTGACACTCGGTAGAACGGCCTAAAAATCGAACTCAACTCCTCCTCAGGAACCCCTTCACCGTCGTCTTCCACACGAATCACAACATGGTCTGTATTGGCCAGCTTAGTGACCACCAGCGACACACGAACCTGGGTTTTACTGTAATAGACCCCATTGCGCACAATGTTTTCTAGCGCGCTCGTCAACCACTGAGGATGACAACTTATTGAACGAAGCGGCACCTCTGACGCAACCAACACTTTACCCATCTGCTCAGCCTCAAACTGACCATCCGCCAATAGCTCCCCGCACAAATCCGACAAAGACAAGACATCACGATTTAAATGGCTGTCTACTTGCACACTAGACAATTCGAGCAATTTACCAATCATCGCCTCTAAACGCTGCGCCTCAACGTCTATACGAGTTAAATCCGCACTGTCGCCTTGCTTTCTCGTCGCCAAAGCCTGCGCCATTCTTAGGCGAGTTAAAGGCGAACGCAACTCATGGGAAATATCCGACAACAAACGCTGTTGACGCGAAATCATCACATTTACCGCTGTCACCATCTGGTTAAAGCTGGCGCCTGCTTGACGAAATTCTGAAGTGCCTTTCTCAAGCTCAGGATCAATTTCAAATACCCCCTGCGCCACCCTTTGAGCCGCTTTTTCTAAACGTCGAGCGGGTTGACTCAGCGCCCAGGCTAACCAAAGCAGTAACGGCGTACTGACCAACATGACGGCCAATAACAAGCGCATCGGACTATCAAACAATTGCAGCAAAAAGTGCGGCGGCTCACCCGAACGACTCCCTAAGTACAAATAATAATCGGCATTCGCCAAGCGAATGGGTAAAGGCCCAGAAATCATGATCTTACCGTACAGTTTTTGCTGGGGGTTTTGAGGGTTATCAATGGTGGTAACAAAATTTCGCAACGCTTTAAAAATAGGATCATGGCTGCGCTCGACCAATTGAATGTTGCCATCAAGATCGGTAATAAATAAGCGCATTTTATTATCATCAAAACCGCGGTGGGACCGACGGCCATCAAGCTGCCTCACCACGGCGTCTATCTCAGAGAATCCAGCAAACCTTTGTGCTACCTGATCCCTTACAGCGACAAAACGCTCGTAATGCGGTGGCGCAATATCACGGGTTTGACGGGGGTCGAAACGAGGCAGAGCCAAAACAACCAACACCACCAAAAACATGGTAAACCAAAATATCGCAAAAATACGACCGTATAGACTGGTGATGTTCGGTAAACGCATTAGTCGCCCTCAACCAATAAATAACCGCGTCCGCGTAAGGTTTTTATCCTTGCCTTGCCATTAGGCCAATCTGGCAGCTTCTTGCGCAAATTAGACACATGCATATCAATCGCCCTGTCAAACATGGCCAGCCGCTTACCCAACACATCCAGGCTGAGCACTTCTTTCGTCAGTACCTGCCCAGGGTGGCGTAGAAAATACTGCAGAAGAGCAAATTCCGTACTGGTTAAATCCAACAATTCTTTATTACAAAAAGCCTCAAGCTTACCAGGGTAAAGCGTGATGTCATGGTAAACCAGCGCATCGCTGACAGCAGAGGACACAGACGCTGGCCCCTTATCAGTCGATGCCACTTGTTCCAACGACTTAATCGCTTGAGTTCTGCGTAATATGGCGCGCATTCTGGCCAATAACTCCCGCTCACTAAAAGGCTTTG
>CAZBUC010000313.1:2209-2990 GCA_964494965.1 uncultured Maribrevibacterium sp. | reverse complement strand
CAAGATTCAAGCAGTGTTGAAAAGCTTGTGCCGGAAGGTATTGAAGGCCGTGTTCCATCGAAAGGCCCAATGGCCGCTGTGGTACATCAGTTGATGGGCGGTGTGCGCTCTTCAATGGGTTACACAGGGTCGCCAGATATAGAAACTATGCGTACTAAAACTCAGTTTTCTCAGATTACGGGTGCCGGTATGCGTGAAAGTCATGTTCATGACGTGACTATTACGAAAGAAGCGCCAAATTATCAAGTCGGTTAACGGCCAGTAATTTGATACAGAGATGGGGCGTATGACACGCCCCATCTTTATTTGTTGCTCCAATTTTTAATTGATTACTTCTATCCAAAAGACGGTGTTCTTCTGTGTAGAGTGAAAGGAATGGCTAACCATGTCGCAAGATATCCACGCTCATAAAATTCTTATTCTTGATTTCGGTTCTCAATACACTCAGCTGATCGCGCGACGTGTTCGTGAAATTGGTGTTTATTGTGAAGTTCGTGCTTTTGATATGGCCGAACAAGAGGTTATTGACTTTGATCCTAAAGGTATCATCCTTGCTGGTGGTCCTGAATCCGTACCTGAGCCAGGTTCACCTCGTGCACCCGATATTGTTTTTACAATGGGTGTACCGGTATTTGGTATTTGCTATGGCATGCAGACCATGGCCGAGCAGTTAGGCGGTAAAGTTCAAGGTTCTGAAATACGTGAATTTGGTTATGCACAGATTCGCAAGCATGAAGGTCCAGTGTTACTAGAGGATATCCAAGATCATATCGCTAACAAT
>CAZBUC010000313.1:1614-2199 GCA_964494965.1 uncultured Maribrevibacterium sp. | reverse complement strand
AACAATGGTGTGGCTTTGTTGGATGTTTGGATGAGCCATGGTGACAAAGTGATTACTATGCCGAGCGGCTTCTCCTTGATGGCTTCTACAGACAGCTGTCCGATTGCTGCGATGGCGAATGAAGCGAAGAAGTTTTACGGCGTGCAATTCCACCCAGAAGTAACTCATACGTTACAGGGTGGCCGCATTTTATCTCGATTTATCGTCGATATTTGTGGTTGTGACACCTTGTGGACACCTGCCAACATTGCTCAAGACGCTATTGAGCGTATGCAAGAACAAGTTGGTGATCGTAAAGTGTTATTGGCACTTTCTGGTGGCGTAGATTCGTCTGTTGTGGCGGCGTTGCTGCATAAAGCCATTGGCGATCAATTGACATGTGTATTTGTAGACAATGGCTTGCTTCGTTTGAACGAAGGCGATCAAGTGATGAAAATGTTCGCCGACAACATGGGTGTGAAAGTGATTCGTGTTGATGCGGAAGACTTGTTCCTTAGCAAGCTTGCTGGTGAAAATGACCCTGAGAAAAAACGTAAGATCATTGGTAATACTTTTATCGAGATCTTCGATGCAGAGTCTTCTAAA
>CAZBUC010000313.1:0-1604 GCA_964494965.1 uncultured Maribrevibacterium sp. | reverse complement strand
GCATTGATTTCCTTGCTCAGGGTACGATTTATCCTGACGTAATTGAATCTGCGGCTTCAAAAACTGGCAAGGCGCATGTTATCAAGTCCCATCACAATGTGGGTGGTCTACCTGATGATATGAAAATGGAGTTGGTTGAACCACTTCGCGAATTATTTAAAGATGAAGTGCGTAAGTTGGGTCTAGAGCTAGGTCTTCCTTACGACATGGTTTACCGTCACCCGTTCCCAGGACCCGGTCTAGGTGTTCGTATCCTTGGTGAAGTGAAAAAAGAATACGCTGACATTCTTCGTCGTGCAGATGCTATCTTCATCGAAGAGCTACGTCGTTCAGGTTGGTATGATAAAACAAGCCAAGCTTTTGCTGACTTCTTGCCAGTTAAATCGGTTGGTGTCGTAGGTGATGGCCGTCGTTATGAATACGTCGTTGCACTTCGTGCGGTTGAAACCATTGACTTCATGACCGCTCGTTGGGCTCACCTTCCTTACGAATTACTAGAAACGGTTTCCGGTCGCATCATCAACGAAATCGAACACATTTCTCGTGTGACGTACGATGTGTCGTCTAAGCCACCGGCGACGATTGAGTGGGAATAATTCTCCTGCGTTAATGGTCTAATGAAACGGCTCTCTTTATCGTAAAGAGGGCCGTTTTTGTTTGTATTCAATATAGAAAAGTCTTGGAGTCTTGTTGTGGAATTTCCAACCCCTTTAATAGAAGGAAGATTGCTAAAGCGTTATAAGCGCTTCTTGGCCGATATCGAATTGCCAAATGGAGAAGTGGTCGTTGCCCATTGTCCGAATACAGGCTCAATGAAACGTTGCCAACAAGAGAATGCGCGTGTGTGGTTGTCTAAGAGTGATAATCCAAAGCGTAAGCTTGCTTATACATGGGAGTTGGTGGAAGTCGACGGGCAATATCTTGCCTGCATCAATACAGGGTATCCAAATAAGTTGGTTGGTGAAGCCATTGCCAATGGGTTGATAGAAGAGCTTGCGGGCTACGCTGAGCAAAAAGCCGAAGTGAAGTATGGCGAGAAAAGTCGTATTGATTGGTTACTGACGGGTGATGATGGTCGCAAGTGTTATGTAGAAGTTAAAAACGTCACTTTATTAGAAGAAGACGGTTTGGGGTATTTTCCGGATGCGGTAACAGATCGTGGTCGCAAACATTTATATGAGCTGGCGAAGATGGTCGAAGAAGGGCATCGAGCAGTAATGTTCTTTTGTGTGAGCCATACTGGAATAAGTTCTGTTACGCCTGCTGCTCACATTGATAAAACGTATGCGCAGGCTTTTGTTGAGGTGGTCGGGAAAGGAGTTGAGGTAATTGCCTATCAGGTTGAAATTGATTATCAAGAGATGAAGGTGGTGCGCTCAGTTTCTGTGGTTATGCCTGAATTAATAGATTCATGACGTTTAAGTTATCTCGGATTGGTTGCTTTATAACCAAAAAGAACGACTTTTGACGGCTTTATGAACGATTACGCTTTTATTTAAAATAAATTAAAAGAAAGTGCGAAAAAGGGTTGCACAAAATCTGTAGATCCTTAATATACGCCCTCGCTGACACGGACAAGGCTTCAGAGCAACGAAGACCAAGTT
>CAZBUC010000312.1:0-3008 GCA_964494965.1 uncultured Maribrevibacterium sp. | reverse complement strand
AGCAAAACTTATTGCGAGAAAAGGAATGTGTTTTGCATATTCCAAGCGGTGACTTGGTCAATACGGTGAACGACAGCGCCGCCAGCCTTGCCTATGGGGAGTCTGAATTGTCTGCCTCAGAGTTAACTCTTGAAGCCTTCACGCAAACACTGCCGCGTGTCAAACAAGCAAAGGTCGCATTTCATTGCCGATTATTTGATAGCCATTCCTTAGGCGATAAAGGCTTTGATGCGCTCTACCTTGAAGTTATCGATGTGTTTATCGACGACGATCTAGTAACCGAAAAGGATCGGCGTACCGTCATCGATAACACAAAACTCAACCCGCTTTCACGACTCGGTGGCAACAACTACGCACTGCTCGGTGAAACAGTCACGATCAAGCGCCCTAATTAGAGCCATACCGTTTTGAGGTACCAAAAATGGATATAACGAAACAAATACATGCCTTCCCTTTTATGGTCAACGTCAGCGCAGAACTGATGACATCTTTGGTCGATCTTGCCAGCACCAAAACACTGACAGTCGGCGAAGTCTTAGCCAAGCAATTTGAAGTAGGCCAGTATATTTATTTTCTTATCGAGGGTGAAATTGCGATTTCAGTCCCTTTACAAGACACGGGGAAATCGTACAACGTTGGCTTAATCAATAAATCCTTGTCTCCTATTGGCTGGTCGGCATTTAGACACCCTTCCCGTTACGCCACAACGTTTACGGCGACAAAGTCATCCACCTTGATTCTATGGCCGATTGTTGAATTACAAAAAATATTAGAAACCGATTTAGTCCTAGCGAATCGCTTTTTGCAGTTTGTGTATGAAGAATCTTTGCCTATTCTGACCGACATTCAAAATCAAACGCGCCCCTTTTTCTCTAACGAATCCCTGGCTTTTGAAGAAACTCGCCCTCTGGTCACAACCGAAAAGCCGACTCAAATAATCAAAGACGCGGTCAATTTACTGAATTATGCGCCTTTCTGCGAAACCTTTACCCAAGCGGAAATTCACGCGCTGGCTAAACAATCCACTACCTTGTTGGCGCACCAGGGCGACATTATTAGCCAGCAGGACCAACCTTCTGATGGGCTATATCTTCTCATTAAAGGCAAGGTCGTGGTCAGCTACCAAACGGAGACGGGCGACATTATCACTACTCGCTCGATTTCCCGTCCCGGCACCATTTTGGCATGGACCACAAAAAATGCCTCAATGAAAAATCGCACGTCGATTATTTCCTCTAGAGACAGCAGCATTTTGTACATTGCACAGAAAGACTTATTGGCCATTTTCGAAGAAAATCCCAAGTTCTCTGTGAAATACCTATATAGATTGATTTGGTTAATTGGCACACACTTGCTTTCGGCTCGTATGCGCTATTTATCACAAATTGCAAATGATGAAGTACTGGCCGTCAGCAATGTGATCGAACAAAACGCCGCACTTCTTCCTGTCAGCTCCCCTTTATACAAGGTCAGCGAACTACTAAAAAGCGCCATCACCACGGATGAAGCCTTTGGTGTCCTCTATAAATGCCTGCATTTTGGCTGCGTACTGGAACGTACAATTGCGGGTATGTGTTTAGATATTTTAAAAGACTTACAGCGTGAAAACGCCTTTTATCGACATCTGCAAAATGTGTATGACACCATTAATAATCTCCCCAAAGAAACGCCAGCCCTAGACGCACGACGTTTGGGGACAGAGCTGTTTAAACAAGCGTTTCAGCAGGTGCCTTATGTCATTAAAGGGCTGGAAAACCTACCTAAAAAAGCCGGCTATTTATTTACAATCACTTGTTAGGCTCACCGACAAATCGACTGCCTAATGGTTTTCGCTTTTCTATGGATGCTCAGTTTATCAGTGCTATGGTCATCGACAACGAATACGGTGTATCTGGTCAACGAGTGGTTCGTCGCAGTAAAGAAAGCGAATTTTGGCGGGACGATTTTTACAGCCGATTCGGGAATGTATTCATTAGCAGCTGGGACGGCCTGACCAAAGACACGCCTGAATACGATTCGTTTATTCAGCAATCTCAGACGACGCTGCGCAATAATTTCCCATTAATGATCTCGCCAGAAGGTCAAAGCTTTAGCACGTCACAATCACCTGGGCCATTATTACCTCACGCCTTTGAAATTGCCGCTTCCATGGGTGCTGATGAGCCCTGGATTGTGCCGGTCGCTGTAGCCAACTTTGATAAAAGGGCGGATCACAACCTGTATACTGTGATAGTAAAACCCGCCTTTAAACTGTCCAGCCGAGTGAATCCAGCGGATAAAGAGGCTCTTGCCCAATTTCTCATCGACTACCAAGCTGAATATAAAGGGTATGTGGATGAAGCCGTAAATCTTTCAAGAGAAATCCACCAATATCCCATTTTAAGTGGGCAAAATGGCTATCGTTCCAACGTAATGGGGCTGAATCAAATAGACGTGGAATTCGAATCAGATGTCCGTGAACTAGAGTTCCATCTAGCTTATCAAGAATACAAGGAACGTCCTGTTGCCTTTTTTGGCTCTTCAACAATGCGCCTCTGGCATGACTTTGCGCAACACTTTCGCGATAAAGACGGTATAAACTTAGGTTTTGGTGGGGCTACATTAGAAGCCTGTGTGTATTATTTTGAACGCATCATATTGCCTCATAAACCCCGTTCTTTGGTGATCTATGCGGGAGATAACGACATTGGCAACCAATGTGACAGCAATAGAGTCATTGAGCTTTATATTCAGCTGCTTGAAAAAATTGACCGTCACCTCACTGGCATACCGGTCACTCTAATCAGCATAAAATGCAGCCCAGCTCGAAAAGCCATGCGTGGGACAATAGAAAAAACCAACCAGCAGCTCAAACGGTTGGCCAAAACGCGTCCAAATACTCGCTACCTTGACCTGTTCACCCTGCTGATAGACAAAAACGGTGAGATGAAAGAAAACTTATTTGAAAATGATAAGTTACATATTAATCATAAAGCTTATGATCTTTGGACAGAAAAACTCCTTGAGAT
>CAZBUC010000311.1:0-3031 GCA_964494965.1 uncultured Maribrevibacterium sp. | reverse complement strand
ATGTGATGAAAATAAGAGGGACGGCATAGCCATCCCTCATTTAGGCTTTAGTTAGTTCGCAACAATATTGACCAATCGCCCTGGCACAACAATCACTTTGCGCACGGTTTTGCCTTCCAGGTGCTTTGTGACACCTGGGTGGGCAAGTGCTTCGGCTTCAATGGTTTTGTTGTCGGCACTGGCTGATACCGTCAATTCAGCGCGTTTTTTACCTAATACTTGCACCACAATAGTCAATTCGTCTTTTACTAAAGCCGCTTCGTCCAGTGTGGGCCATGGTGTATTGACGATATTGTCACTGTGCCCCAACTCGCTCCATAACTGATGGGCAATATGAGGCACGATTGGGGACAACAACAAGGTCGCCGCTTCTAACGCTTCTTGTTGTACTGCAAGACCCAGTTCAGACGTGTCTTCGAACTTGCTGATATCGTTGCAAAGTTCCATCACGGCGGCAATGGCTGTGTTAAACGTTTGGCGACGCTCAATATCATCAGTGACTTTCTGAATAGTTTCATGGGTCTTACGTCGTAAGGCTTTTTGAGCACCGTTTAATTCTGCGACGTCTAGCGTTCCCACTTTGCCTGCGTTGGTATGACGATAAGACAACGCCCACAAACGGCGTAGGAAGCGTGAAGCGCCATCGACGCCGGCGTCATTCCATTCAAGGGATTGCTCTGGTGGTGCACTGAACATCATGAATAAACGAACCGTATCGGCGCCGTATTTTTCAATCATTTCTTGAGGGTCGACCGTGTTGCCCTTTGATTTGGACATCTTGGTGCCATCTTTGTTAACCATGCCTTGTGTTAATAGGCGTTTGAACGGCTCGTCAGAATTCACAAGGCCTGCGTCACGAAGCAACTTATGGAAGAAGCGTGAGTACAGCAAGTGAAGAATGGCGTGCTCAACACCACCAACGTATTGGTCAACAGGAAGCCAGTAATTTGCCTCTTCCGTTAGCATGGCGTCGGTAGAATCTGGGCAACAGTAACGTGCAAAATACCAAGACGATTCCATAAAGGTATCGAAGGTGTCGGTTTCGCGCTCAGCTTCTTCGCCATTGAACATAATAGAGGAGAAAGTAGGGTTGTTTTTAATGGGAGAATTCACACCGTCCATGATCACATCGGTGGGTAATTCAACCGGTAGCTGATCGGCTGGTACAGGAACAACCGAACCATCTTTTAAGTTGATGGTAGGAATAGGGGTTCCCCAGTAACGTTGACGGCTAACACCCCAGTCACGTAGTCGATAGTTTACTTTTACTTCGCCAAGCTCACGTTCAACCATCCAAGCAGAAATGGCATCGAAGGCTTCTTTAAACGCCAATCCGTCAAATTCCCCAGAGTTGCAAAGTGTGCCTTTCTCTGTGAAAGCGGCGTTCTCTAAATCGAGGGTTTCCTCTCCGGCAGGTTGGACGACTTGTTTGATGGGTAAGTTGTATTTTTTAGCAAATTCAAAGTCACGCTGGTCGTGAGCTGGAACTGACATAACCGCACCAGAGCCGTAATCCATCAACACGAAGTTGGCCGCATATACAGGAACTGCATCACCAGTAATGGGATGAATGGCTTTAAAGCCTGTGTCCATGCCTTTTTTCTCGACCGTAGCCATGTCGGCTTCGGTGGTCGACATCTTTTTGCTTTCTTCAATAAAAGCAGCAAGCTCGGCATTGTTTTGAGCGGCTTCTAATGACAATGGGTGTTGAGTGGCAACCGCCACGTAAGTGACGCCCATGATGGTGTCTGGGCGCGTCGTATACACTGACAGACGCTCTGTTTTACCCGTTATTTCAAAGCTGAATTCTAGCCCTTCAGAGCGACCAATCCAATTACGTTGCATGGCTTTAACTTTTTCTGGCCAGCCATCTAGTTGATCTAGATCGTTTAACAGCTCTTCTGCGTAATCCGTGATGCGAATGAACCACTGAGAAAGCTCTTTCTTTTCGACTGTGGTGCCACAACGCCAGCAACCCCCATCTTCCACTTGCTCATTGGCGAGTACCGTTAAATCATTAGGGCACCAGTTCACCGCCGCGGTTTTTTTGTAGGCCAAACCTTTTTCAACGAGTTGGGTGAAGAACCATTGTTCCCATTTGTAGTATTCAGGCGTGCAGGTGGCAATTTCACGATCCCAGTCGTAACCAAAACCTAGCTCTTTAAGCTGGCCTTTCATGTAGGCGATGTTTTCTGTTGTCCACTTAGCGGGTGCGGTTTTGTGTTTGATAGCGGCGTTTTCAGCCGGTAAGCCAAAGGCGTCCCACCCCATTGGTTGCAGTACGTTTTTACCTTGCATACGTTGGTAGCGAGAAATCACATCGCCGATGGTGTAGTTACGAACGTGACCCATGTGCAGGCGGCCACTTGGGTAAGGAAACATTGAAAGGCAATAAAACTTCTCTTTGCTGGAATCGGCGACGGCTTTGAAGACTTTGTTTTCGTCCCAAAATGATTGAGCCGCTTGTTCAATTTGCTGCGGATTGTATTGTTCTTGCATGATGTATTCTTATCCCGTGGTCGACGTCAGATTAGTAAAAGGTTATTTTCTAGTATAAAAGAAAGGCGAATAGCACGATTTAATGCAAAAAATCGCTCTACAGCTTACAGAGTTTGAAAATAGTCGCTATTTTATAGAGATGAGGCTCTAATTAGAAGCTGCATAAAGAAGGAGTTACGAAATCCATGAAAAAAGATCCAGTAAAAAACGAAAATGAAGCGAATTTAGTCGAAGAAGCCCAAAAAACTTTAATGGGTGCGAAAGATTGGTTTTTAGAAGACGTGGCGCTAATGAAAGCCTACTGGCACGACAAAATGGGTTACACCGAAGCATGGATAGACGCGAACTGGCACCTTGTGTTGGACGAAGGTCACGAGCTTATTGATGATTTGGATGAAAAGGAAGACGCGGCTTTGTTGTGGCTGATCAATCATGCTAACAATAACCCTGTACCGCTTGAGCAGTGTCATGTTGCTGGCAGCTTGGTGGAGCCAGGCACTTACCATTGCATGTCATGTGGCTATGATAACGT
>CAZBUC010000310.1:0-3034 GCA_964494965.1 uncultured Maribrevibacterium sp. | reverse complement strand
GTTCATTGATGACGAAACGCTTGCGTCAGTAAACCGCCAGATCGAACGAGGCCTCGACGAGCCCGCATTCACATGCGATGAGTGTATTCTTATTGAAGAAGATAATGAGCAAAGGCAATAATTTTGGAAGCCTCATTATTTCATTACCCAGTTTCCTAATAACCTGATGAGTTTCGAGGCTAGAAACCTACCTCGCGCCGATCAAAAAAGTCCTTGACATATTGCCCCCCCCCCTGTAGTAAAATCGCAGCACTCAGATCTTCACGCGTTTCGTGGGTTTGTCCGTTGTTCCTAAATTAAAAGAAATCAGGAGGATTTTATGACGTTTGGTAAACGCATCAATTGGGTCCTTTCAACCTTGGGATTGCTTTGCGTCTCAGTTTCTTTGGTGCTGCTATTCGCAATTCCGGTATACGCTGCATGTAATGCAACAGCTACCTGCGGAAGCGGAGCGGCCAGTTGTAATTGTTCTAGTGGAGGGACTTGTCTGGGTGGAAACGGTTATGCGCTTTGTACTTGCAATGATCCGGAAGAAAATTCGTCTGCATATTGCGAGCCAATTATCCCGTAAGCCGGCGGTTAGATCCGTTCGAATGCCTCACCGAAACCTCAGTTCCCTAAAGGTAGAAGGTTGTTCGTCCTCCCGGATTAAGACAGTCATTTGGGAGTTGGCATGACGAATCAAAAAAGTCAAATTGCACTTATCTTCGTCACGATTATGTTGGCGGCTGTCAACATACTCTTAGGTCTACAAAACTATCAACTTAGAACCTCTTTGAATAATTCCAAACAGTTTGTAACTGAAGAGGGTTACCGATTTACCAAGTTAAACATTAGACACGGAAACGGTATTGAAAACATTGATCTTGCCGACGGCAGACTGAAGACCGTCTTGCTGGTGTTTAATACTGCGTGTCAGTATTGTTATCAGCAATATCCTTATTGGAAAACGTTAACCCGCGACCTTGACCCCCATGTTTGGAGGGTTATTGCGGTTTCATCTGAAGGGGACTACGAAACGGTCAAAGCACATTTTGAGCAAAATGGAATTGATAACATAAAGGTTGGTCTGATCGACATGAAGGAAATGCATAGGCATCGCCTTTTATTTACTCCGATGACGCTTGTCCTTGACTCCAATGGAACGGTCAAGAAAGTATGGACGGGTCTTCGGACAGGTGAATTTGGGCTCTAGTGAAGCGATTTGGCGGAACCATTTCTTCATTGGCACGTGTAATTGGTAAAGAGGTTAACCTTATGAAGGGGATTTTTTTAACTGGTTTGTTCTTTCTCTTTTGCTCGCTTTCATTCGCACAAGTTAATGAGATTGAGAGTAAAGGTAACATTTCCGACGCAGAAATTACCCTCCAAAAGCAACTCATAGCCATTGATCTTGACAGTCAGATCAGAAATATACCCTTCGCTGTTGTTAGAGGCTTCGCGCGGGTGAGACTGGTAGATTGGCTTTGGAGTGATGGCGTTGATAAAACTGGACGAGCCGAACAAATTGCAATAGCCGCGATCGAGGACCATTTTAATAACAGTTCTGAGATCCCTATGGTATATTCTTCTATTCCCAGGCTATTCGTTCTACTTGACACCCACGCAAGCGACAGAGCAAACCAATTACGCCAAAAGTACACACTCTCGTCGCAGGACGAGGCTCGACAATTGCTCGCTTTGCTAGGCCAGAAAGATGGACAAAGGCTTGCTGTCGATACCGCAGTTCGTTTATTGTCGAGGCATAACGAAACCAGTCCCGATCTCGTGTATCTTCTGATGCAGCTTGAACAGTCAAGATCGTCTGAAATGAACCGACTCCTTGAGGCAATTTTGATAGCAGAAGTGTCCGGCCGTGTAAACTTCCCATTACACATGATCGAAATCTTTTCCCGTCACTACGTCAGTCCCGAAGTACCTGCTGCTCTGCAACGGCAGTTTCTAAGTCTGATCATCGCCCGGTCCAGAAATTTCATGCAGATAGCGGAACACGATCAGTTGACATACTACCGAATGCTGAATTTTCTGTGGCCTGCAATATCTGCCCATCCTGAACTTGTTGGTGAAGCCAGCACTTCGCTCGCTATTCTGAATGCACGGGTATCCCGTTCAACTCAGGAAGCTCGCGCACGACACGAAAGGATCAGTAACAGCCCCGATCGGCTTGCAGCGACAGTTGCTGAGGCGGAACGCGCGGAAGATAACGTCACAAAGTACAGCCTATACTTTTCAGCCGCTCGCTTGGCACTTCAAGAGAGAAAATTCGAATATGCCGTTGATCTTGTGGGTAAGGCTGCCGAGATCGATCTTTCAACCAGTAGTATTCCTGAGGATTTTCGTTTAGCAACCCATGACCAGTTTTATGGAAATGTTGTTACAAAGGCACTTGAATCGGACACCCCCGAAGCCGCCGTTTACGCCATCAAAAAAATGTCGACTCATCAGGCAAAGGCCATGGGATATAGTTCGTTGTCCAGATTTCATGTTGATAAAGGAGATATGGACTCGGGTAGAAATGCCTACGAGGAGGCCGTTAGGGCCGCTGCAAGAGCAGAGACCTCTGTAAATAGCATTACTATACTTATCAGACTGCTTCCAACCGTGCAAAAGATAGATCCTTTGATGACATTGGAGCTGGGCAATCTGATCTCACAGAGGATAAACAACCTTCCCACATTGAATCCGGAGGATAAGCCCGATACAGAAGCTTTTAGAGAATATATTGCCACGGTAATGGTCATCAACTATAGCCTCATGCCAATATTAGAAAGTCTGGTCAAGTTAAACAAGAGTGTTGTTTCTAACTTGGGAAATAGGATTGAAAGAAAGGAAGTGAAAATCTCTGCTGATTTTGTTTTACGGACGGACTCACTAATGCGGATTGAAGAGTATCCCGGTAGGGAACGGTAAGTCTTCCTTAGACGGAAGCCGGCAGAAATGTGAACCTTTCGGCCGGTGGCAGTACAACAAAAAGCCCGCTCATTTCTGAACGGGCTTTTGAAATGAATCCGGCGACTTCCTACTTTCCCACAAC
>CAZBUC010000309.1:0-3048 GCA_964494965.1 uncultured Maribrevibacterium sp. | reverse complement strand
GAATCTAGACGAGGATCCCCCACAGTCACCTTATCTAGACGCGCCGACAAACGTTCGCAAACCACGTCGACCTTATCTTCAGGAATCAAAACACGACGAATCGCCGTGCATTTTTGTCCTGCCTTAACCGTCATTTCACGGGCCACTTCTTTGATAAAAAGCTCAAATTCTGGGCTTTCAACACTCACATCAGGAGCCAGAATCGCACAGTTCAAAGAATCCGCTTCCGCATTAAACGGCACGGAGTTATTAATCAAATTCGGGGTGACTCTTAACTTCGCAGCGGTATTGGCCGACCCGGTAAAAGTCACGACATCTTGTCCATCAAGACGATCGAGTAAATCCCCTGTGCGCCCAATCACTAACTGCAAACTTCCCTCTGGCAACAAACCAGAATCCTGCATCAGACGCACACAGGCTTCCGTCACATAAGAGGTAGACGTGCCTGGTTTAACGATACATGGCATGCCCGCCAAAAAATTGGCGGCAAATTTCTCTAACATCCCCCAAATCGGGAAGTTAAACGCATTGATATGCACCGCTACGCCTTTTCTGGGCACCAGAATATGAGAGCCATAAAACTGGCCTTCACGACCTAAAGGAAACGCATCATCTTCATGGATTAAGTTGCCGGAAGGCAATTCACGACGCCCCACACTGGCATAAGCGAACAGGGTACCGGCACCGCCTTCAATGTCTATCCAGCTGTCATTGCGAGTCGCACCGGTCAAAAGGGAAATCGCGTACAAAGATTCTTTATGTTCAAGCAAATATTTGCCAAGGTCACGTAAGCACGAAGCACGACGTTGGAAGTCCATCGCCATCATGGAGACACGCCCCCTAGTGCGAGCAAAATCAAGCGCCTTAGCAAAATCAATCGTCTCTGCGTGAGTATGGTAAATTGTCTGGCCATCTAACGGACTCACGATGGCTTGCCCTACTTGGTTACCTAACCATTCGCCGGCGATAAAACTTTGTAAAATTGGGCTCTGGCTCATTATGTTCTCCACAGGTGATCTAGCACCATTGCATTATTATTTTTAGGTCGTTTCTTAGGTCGTTTTTAAACCGCTTACAGGCGTTAAATTTGGTCAAAGTCCAAAACCACTTTTTTAGAAACAGGGTAAGACTGACAAGACAAAACATACCCCGCTTCCACTTCGTAATCCTCAAGACCAATACTGACATCCATATCCACTTCCCCTTCAACGACCTTACATTTGCACGTTGAACACACCCCAGCACGGCAAGAATAAGGCAGATCAGCCCCGTGCTCATTGCCGGCGTTCAGCAGGTTTTCAGTGTTTTGCTTCAGATCGAAGCTCATGGCGTGGCCATCTCGAATAACCGTGATTTCAGAGACATCCGCGTGGCTTGCTGCTTGCGCACGTTCTGCTCGTTTACGCTCATTGCCCGCTGCCGCGAATAATTCAAAATGTATTTTGTCTTCTGGTGTGCCCACTTCTTTCAGCACATCTCGAACGGTTTCGGTCATTGACTGAGGACCACAAATAAAGGCCCCAGTAAGCTGCTTCACATTAATATGGCGAGCAAATAAAGCGCGGCATTTTTCTTCATCAATATGACCGTTGTACAAATCAATGTCTTGCTGCTCACGGCTGAGAATAAAAATGACATTAAAACGCTCCATATAGGTGTTTTTCAGCTCACTCAATTGCTCTCGAAACATAGTAGAAGACGTCGAACGGTTGCCGTACAGCAGAGTCACTTTGCTAAAAGGCTCAGCCGCCAATGTGGTTTTGGCAATAGACAAAATAGGCGTGATACCACTGCCCGCCGCCACCAATAAATAATCACCGTGACGTTGTGAATCTAACTCAGCGGTAAAGCTACCTAGGGGAGGCATAACATCAATGAGATCGCCTTTTTTTACCACTTCATTTGCATAAGTAGAAAACACACCCTCTGGAACGCGTTTAATGGCAACACGCATTTCGCCTTCTTGAACGCCACTGCAAATCGAGTAGGAACGACGCACTTCTTGGCCGTCAATTTGGCTGCGCAAGGTCAAAAATTGCCCCTGTTTAAATTGATAACTCTGCGCCAGCTCAGCCGGAATATCGAAAGCAAGTGAAACAGAGTCGCGCGTTTCACGACGCAAATCGGCAACAGTCAGTGAATGAAATTGGTTCATCTGGATCTCCATGGCCACATGATTATTTTTGTGTGGCTCAAATGCATTTAAAATAGTCGAACGGTTCTAAACAAGACTTGCAGCGATACAAGGCTTTACACGCCGTAGAGCCAAATTCGCTCAACTGCTCCGTGTCCTGACTGCCGCAATTGGGGCACTCAACTAAGGTCACGGTAGACAACAAAGAACGTTTACTGGAACTGCCGACCGGAGGCGCAATACCATAGGCTTTTAGTCTTTCTCTACCTTGCTCGGTAATCCAATCCGTCGTCCACGCAGGATCTAAAGACTGAATCACTTTAGGCTTAGCAAAACCCGCCTCTTGCAGCGCATCATAAATAGACGATTCAATGTACTCGGTGGCTGGGCAACCAGAATACGTGGGCGTTACCGTCACATGAATGTGACCATCGAGCCAGCGGACAGCTCGGACAATGCCAAGATCCATCACGCTGACCACAGGCACTTCAGGGTCCATTACCTCATGCAATATCTGGAAGGCACGCTGAATGTCCTGATCGTCGCCTGACCGGCCCTGCTGATCAGTGGCTATTAACTCACCAGCTGGCATCGGGATACGCTCTTTGTAAAAATTGCATTTCGGCTAACAGGGTTCCCAAATGCTCTGAATGAACCCCAGCTCGTGCATTCAAATAAAACGAACTCGCCGGTTCAGGAAGCGTCAGGGTCGCGTTCGATAATGTTTGTTTTACCCTTGCTTGCCATAACTCAGGCAGTGCCGCCAACGAAGGCAGTACCCCTGCTGCAGACAAAGCGCGCTCAGCGTCACTTTCTTCGATTAACTCGTAGGTAAAACGCCATACCGTATCAACGGCTTTTTCCATGCGCTCATGGCTTTCTTGCGTGCCATCACCTAAGCGCTCAACCCACTG
>CAZBUC010000308.1:0-3058 GCA_964494965.1 uncultured Maribrevibacterium sp. | reverse complement strand
CAAATTGGGGCGCCTACGCCATCTCAAAATTTGCGACAGAAGCGATGACCCAACTATTTGCCAGCGAGCTCAGCACAACCTCGCCAAGCATTAGAGTCAATGCTATTAACCCAGGCGCCACAAGAACCAACATGAGGGCAAATGCGTTTCCCAATGAAGCCCCTGAAACCCTAGCAACACCCGAAGACATTATGCCTCTGTACCTATACTTGATGGGCGATGACAGTACATCCGTCAATGGTCAATCACTGGATGCTCAATAAGGTTAGCTCCCTTGAGCTAACCCATAGCAATCTGGCGATTAATCACTGAAGCATTAACCACCAATCAAGCGCTCCAACCTCTCCTCATCGGACAGCGGAGCGCTCTCACTTTCCTCCTCATTTGAAATAGGTGCCGCCACGTTTCCTACTGGCGCAAAATCCCCCGCAGACGCTCTTTCAGAACCTTGCTGAACCGCCTCAGACTGATTTTGATTGCCAAAAATCCCCATCTCTGGCATCAAACGCAGCCGCCTTTCTTCAATTTCTGCAGGTATATTGCCAGCAAACAGCACAGTAAAGGGCGCCTCTTCGGTGCGCTTATTCACCTCATCATAAATCGCTTGCTCGCGCTTAGCCGCGGCACCTTCCTCAAGGTAAGAAAGCTGACTTCCAGTAGAAGAAATCACCACATTGGGCTTAGTTAATGCCGCCACCTTCTCAACGGGAATGACATTAACCTCTCCCTCTGAACTAACCACAACCTGATGCTGAGACCGAATTATTTGGTTACCATAAATAATATCAACCGGTCGCAACTCTATGGTTTGCCCATTAGCTAACATGGGCATGATGACTAGCCAACCCAATAAATATCTCATAATCACCTCAACATTTATGTGGTTTCACTATAAGAGATAAAAAACCATAAAAAAAGGAGCCAGAGGCTCCTTTTACTCTTAATTAGCGATTAAATTAAAGCGTAACCACATCGAAATCCACTTCTGGATTGACATCGGCATCATAATCAACGCCACTCAAACCAAAACCAAACAACTTCAAAAACTCGTCTTTGTAAAGTTGGTAATCGGTTTCGGCAAACAGATTAGCGTCATTTACCTGCGGCCAAAGATCACGACACGCTTGCTGAACATCTTCACGTAATTCCCAATCATCCAGACGAAGACGGTTTTTATCATCGGTCAATTCTGCTGGATTATGGTTATTGTACAAACGCTCTGAGAACATGCGATAGATCTGATCCATACAGCCTTCATGAAGGCCTTTTTCACGCATCACCTTGAACACCATCGCCAAGTACAAAGGCATAACAGGAATAGCGGAAGAGGCTTGCGTCACCACTGACTTCAATACCGCCACATTCGCGCCACCACCAATCTTAGCCAACTGAGCATCGATAGCCGCAGAAGCACGATCTAAATCTTCTTTTGCTTTGCCAAGCGCACCATGCCAGTAAATTGGCCAAGTAATATCAGAACCAATGTAAGAGTAAGCCACTGTGCGAGCGCCTTCTGCTAAAACACCCGCCTCTTGCAAAGCCGACATCCAAAGTTCCCAGTCTTGACCACCCATTACCGTCGTTGTTGCAGCAACTTCTTCCTCAGTGGCTGGCTCAATTTCCGCTTCGATGATTACATCTTTATTGGTATCAATGGCCGTAGAACGGTAGGTTTCACCAATAGGCTTAAGAACAGAACGTACCACTTCGCCCGTATCTGGCATTTTACGAACCGGAGAAGCCAAAGAGTAAACCACCATATCCACTTGACCAAGATCCTGTTTAATCAAGTCAATCACGGTATCACGGGCTTCATTTGAGAAAGCATCACCATTAATGCTTTTAGCGTACAGGCCTTCTTCTTTAGCTACTTTATCGAAGGCGGCAGAGTTGTACCAACCCGCTGTGCCTGGCTTCTTGTCTGTACCTGGTTTTTCAAAGAAAACACCTATGGTTGCTGCACCAGAACCAAATGCCGCCGCGATACGAGAAGACAAGCCATAACCACTTGATGCACCGATTACGAGTACTTTTTTAGGGCCGTTTTCAATGACCCCTTTGCTTTTAGTAAAAGCAATTTGATCTCTTACATTTTGCTCACAACCTACTGGGTGTGTTGTTGTACAAATAAATCCGCGAATCTTTGGTTTTATGATCATAATATCTTCTCAACGTCATGTTTTGCTTACGCCCTGTCTGACAACGCTAAAAATGAAGCAGACAACACAAATTTGACCGACATGATACAATAGACAGAACAATATGTCCTGATTCTCATTAATACGCAGGACCTAAAAAATCACTTATCTTGAGACAACAACATGCATTTACTTGTCATTGGTTATGTTTGGCCAGAACCCAATTCCTCTGCCGCGGGTAGCAGAATGATGCAGTTGTTAGGTTGCTTCCATAGACAGCAATGGCAAATATCCTTTGCAAGCCCCGCCCAGAAAACGGAGCACATGACAGATCTCTCAGAATTAGGCATAGAAGCCGAACATATAACACTGAACGATGCCTCATTTAACACCTACATTGCAGACAAAAATCCCGACATTGTGATATTTGACCGTTTTATGATGGAGGAGCAATTTGGCTGGCGAGTAGAAAAGTTTAGCCCAGATTCATTACGCGTACTAAATACGGAAGACCTTCACTCGTTACGGCAAGCTAGGCATGATGCGATTAAACAAAATAGGCCATTTGCGACTGAAGATCTTTTCAGCGACCATGGTATTCGTGAAATCGCCGCTATCCATCGTTGCGACTTGACCTTGATGATTTCTGAAGTCGAGACAAAATTATTAATCGATGAATTTCACGTACCAGACACTCACGTATTTCATCTACCATTTATGCTGCCAAAACCACAAGACATCGACTCTTTACCCTGCTTCGAAGAGCGCCAACACTTTATTAGCATTGGCAACTTTCGCCACGCCCCCAATTGGGATGCCGTTTTGCAGCTAAAAACGGAAATTTGGCCAAAAATCCGTAAACGCTTGCCCACAGCGCAAATGCATATTTATGGTGCTTACCCACCGCCCAAAGCGACTCA
>CAZBUC010000307.1:1528-3070 GCA_964494965.1 uncultured Maribrevibacterium sp. | reverse complement strand
TATACGCCCGGACGCTTTCCAAAAATGACGTCTTTCGAACTGCCCTTTATCCCAAGCACGGCAAAGGCAACCAGTATGGCCATTCAGGAATACGCGGAAACCGAAATGCAAGAGGAGTTAAAAGACGTACATTTACTGGCTGCACACACGCATGCGCCAGGCTCCTTTCACTCTCGCACTCAGGCCGTTCAAACACTTGAAGACATCCAAGGCATGAAAGTACGTGCGCCAAATAAAGTCATGTCAGACGGTTTTAATCTTATCGGCACCAATACGATTTTTATGCCTGTGACCGAAATGCCCAGCGCTTTATCAAAAGGGGTTATCGACGTAGCAATACTCCCCTTTGAAGTGGTACTGCCAATGAAAATTCATGAACTGGTTGAACATCATACGGAATTCAACGGCACAGGTTTGTATACCAACACCTTCCTCTTTTCGATGAATAAGAAGGTTTACGACAACTTACCGGGTGACTTACAAAAAGTGATTGACGATAACTCAGGGTTATCACTGGCAGGACACATTGGTGACCTTTTTGATAACTATGAAGTGTTCGCCCGTAAAGCCGCCATAGATCGTGGCAATCGCTTTTATGAAATCGAAGGCGCTGAACTTGCACGCTGGCAAGATGCCATGGCTCCCGTGACCACACAATGGCTAAAAGACATGAACAAGGAAGGCTATCAAGCACAACGTCTATTGGACAAAACACGATCACTAATTCAGAAATATAACGATTTTTAAACCGTCTACCGACTGCATATATTTTCGTGATTGTTTTTTTTGAATACCTTGGGTGAAAAATCTATAAACCAGATTGTTGAAAAGCACAACATTCTATGTCACAAAGGAGGCAGTTTTTAATAAGAAATTTGGGAGGAGTCCTAACATCGCATTGAATTACGCAATATTAGGATTACCCCAATATCTCATTTACGAATACCAAAACACTGCATAACAACAAAAAATAAGGTGATAAACATGAAAAACATCAAACTCAAAAGCCTAGCCTTGCTTGCTGGATCCCTACTTTCCATCAACGCCATCGCTGCCGAGCCAGAATACACATTTAAACTGCACCACATGCTGCCGCCAGTATCAAACGCGCACACCAATTTTTTACAGCCATGGGCTGATAGGATAAAAGCCGATTCTGATGGCCGCATTCAGGTGGATATCTACCCAGCTATGCAACTAGGCGGCAACCCTCCACAACTCTTCGATCAAACGCGCAAAGGCATTGTAGATATGACGTGGACGGTCGGAGGATACACACCTGGCCGTTTCCCTAAAGCCACCGTTTTTGAACTGCCTTTCATGCCGCTCAGCGCTCGTATTACCAGCATGGCACTGCAAGAATACGCGGAAAAAGAAATGCAAGACGAATTGAAAGACGTACATTTGCTCGCTATGCACACCCATTTTCCAGGGTCACTTCATTCTCGCAACAAAGCCATTAAAACACTTGAAGATGTAAAAGGTCTAAAAGTACGCGCTCCGAATAAAATGATGGCGGATGCCTTTGGTATATTGGGGTCC
>CAZBUC010000307.1:0-1518 GCA_964494965.1 uncultured Maribrevibacterium sp. | reverse complement strand
CCAGTGCCCACCATGCCAAGCGCCCTTTCTAAAGGGGTGATTGATGTAGCCACTCTGCCTTTTGAAGTGGTTAAACCCTTAAAAATTGAAGAGCTTGCTACTTACCATACTGAGTTCCAAGGTGATCGTGGCCTCTACACACAATTCTTCATTTTCTCGATGAACAAAAAAGCGTACCAAGATCTGCCAGCTGATCTTAGAGCAGTGATTGACGCTAACTCCGGCGTTAACTTAGCGGGCTTTATTGGCGATGCGTTTGATGCTTATGAAGTGGGTGCGCGTGGCGATGCAGTGAAGCGTGGCAATACCTTTAACACCATTGAAGGCGCTGAATTTGATCGCTGGAAAGAAACACTGGCCCCTGTCACCGCTGCTTGGCTAGAAGAAATGAATAAAGACGGCTATGACGCCCAGCGCCTTTTAGACCAAGCCAATGCATTGATTGAAAAATACGAAAACTTTTAAGCGCCAATATTGGATGATTTGACATGACAGTATTTTCTGCCGACATTCAGCGATCGATCTTAGGTCGCTTATCACACATATTTGCACTCACGGGAGGCTTTCTAATGCTCATAGTGGCTGCGATCACGGTCACAAGCATTATCGGTCGAAGCACCATAGGCCAATCCGTAGAAGGGGATTATGAAATTACTGAAATGGGATTGGCCATGGCTATTTTTCTTTTTCTCCCAGAGTGCTATGTCCGCAAAGGTCACGTTATCGTTGACCTTTTCACGGCTCACTGTAAGCCTAACACCTTACGAGTCCTCGACAATATTGGCGACATCGTCTTCACAGTAGTGTCTTTTTTGTTTGCTTATCGCATGATTTTGAGTGGCCTAGAAGCAAAGGAATACATGGAACAGTCCATGTTACTCGGCTTACCAACTTGGTGGACCTTTGTCGTGGGTGTCATATCTATGTCTTTATGCGGACTGTGTGGTTTACACAAACTGTTTGTAACGTCTCGTGGAGGAAGCTATGAGTAATATCGAATTGGCCTTTGTCATGATGGCCGTATTGCTTATCTTGATGAGTATTCGAATCCCCATTGCTTTGTCCATGTTAGTATGTGGCGCCATAGGCTATTCATTAATTGGAGGCTTGCCTGCACTGTTAGAATACCTAGGCACGGCACCGGCGTCTAAATTCTCCACGTACGACTTGTCTGTTGTCCCCTTATTCTTGCTGATGGGAGAATTGGCGACTCGCTCGGGCATCACGGCAGAGCTGTTCCGGACTTGCAATACATGGATTGGACGTCAGCGTGGCGGTATCGCCATGGCGGCCGTGGCTGGTTGCGCGGCCTTTGGCGCCATCTGTGGTTCTTCATTGGCAACCGCCTCCACCATGGGCAAGGTGGCTTTACCAGAAATGAAACGCCTTAAATACTCTGGCAGCTTAGCCGCAGGATCACTGGCGGCAGGTGGCACATTGGGCATCTTGATTCCGCCCTCAATGGTACTGATCATCTTTGCGGTCTTAACCGAACAGAATATCTCTAAAATGTTCATC
>CAZBUC010000306.1:0-3072 GCA_964494965.1 uncultured Maribrevibacterium sp. | reverse complement strand
GTAAGGGGTTTTATGCTACGAATAAGATCATCATTGTCTATACACAGTTGCTGTATGGTTTCGATGTCTCTTTGCTCAATACTTTGCTCTAATGCGGCACTTAACTGGGTTAAGTGGGACACATCTAACATTAAACCGCCCCTACTCTGGCTTCGGTTTGCCCGTACGCGGCTTGCTTATCAGCGGGGGTGATCTGGTCCCAAGCGCCTTTGATTTGCAATATTAATCCCATGACGTGGTCGAGTACCGTGGTGTCTTTGCTGACACTTGCTTCGGTAATACGCACCGTCATGTATTCGTACAGTGACTCAAGATTATCAACCAATTCAGGATTCACATCACGATCTAATGCATCTCGAAGTGCGTTGATAATTTCAACGGCTCGGGTTAGGGCGTGTGATTTGCCTTCCCAATCGCGACGTTCAATACAACCTTTACCTAAAGCAAGCTTCTCGAGCGCTCCTTGCATCAAGAGCTGAATGACGCGATGAGGGTCAGCCGACGCCAAATCGGACTTGATAGAGTCCTTACGGTAGGCTTGTATCCCTTTACTCTTGTACATATGCAACCCCATTACTGTGTCTATTTTAAAAACTACTGCATGTTAGCTAAAACGGAGTTTAAGTATCCGCCCTGGGCGTTCATCACAGCCAGACGAGAGTCTAAACTGGTAAACTTAGAACGCAGAGACTCTTCATATTTCACCATACGTTCTTCGTAGGCTTCTAACGTCTCTTCTGTACTATCTATCGACCGACGAACAGAATCCTTTAATGAATTTGTTAGGCCATCTGATCCTGTGTAGTTATCCAGTAATTTTTCCAAAGAACGAGCAAGGCCTTTTTCCCCTGAGATTAGCGGTGCAATCTCGCTGTAACCACGGCGCATTGCATCGTCGAATTTAGCATTATCTAAACTCAATTCGCCTTGACTACTCATCTTTACCCCTAAGTCAAAAATAGACGTAAAGGTACCTGTTTCACCGCGGCTAGACATAAGCTCTGTAGAAAGGGAGGATTGCAAATTTCGAATCATGCTGTTGCCGTTCAGCACGGCACCACGATCTGTACTCGCTTTGAGTAAACCTATCATGCCATTGTAAGAATCGATGAATTCTTTAATCGAGTCTTTAACTGTTTCTTGATCAAAACTAATATCCACTTGAGTGGATTTTTCCGTAGGTGCGAGCGCTTCAATGGATAAGCCGGCTACTGCCTCATCAAAAGTATTGGTATCGTTGCGGATTTGAATGCCATCTACTGTAATAATGGCATCACGGGCTTCCTCTCCAAAAGGCGTATATAAACCGGCCGACATTCCCTCAGTGGAAACGCTATCTAGAGACAAGGATGTGTTTTTCTGAGACAGTGCATTTAGCTCAGTAGCATCGGCTTCAGCGGCTTTTTCTGCCTGAACTTTTTCGGCTTCTTTCGCGGCCATGTCAGCATTAGACTGGGCTAGTGCCTCTGCTTTTTCCTTTTCTTTGTCTTTCGGAATAGGGCCATCATTTGCAAAATCAAATTCATCGCCTTCTAAATCTAATTCATCTACTTCGTCAACGGGATCAGGCTCTGGAAGTTCCTCTAATTCTGGCTCTTCCTCAATGGTTACAGGCGTGCTCTCTATGATATTTCCGTCTTCATCGCGAACGATCACATCATTACTGATTCGAAGGGAGTTCTCTGCCCCCTGAATAGCGGAGGTCGCTGTAAAGAAAAGATTTCCGGCCCCATCGTCAACTAGGTTCACTGACACGCCAAAATTATCTTCGGACGTATTTACCTGATTTCGCAATTGAGAAAGGGTGGTACCCGCTTTAACGTCAATAGAAAATTCATTACTACCAGCGGTGAAGGTTAATTTCGCATCTTGGTCTGAAATGACATCATCTGGCGATGAAAACAAACCTGGCGCCGACATAACTCGACTACCTTTTGCTAGCTGATTGACATCAATGGAATAAGAACCGTTGGAAGCAGAACGATCGGTTGTGATCGAAATGACCTCTTCACCTTCTTTTTGAGCAATTTTTGCGTCTCGCCCAGTGAATAGTTCATCGTCGTTTAGCGTTTTAACGGAAGATTTGAAGTTATCAATCGCAGAACCGACCTTGCCAAGAGCAGACAATTCGGATTCGTAGCCATTAATTTTGTTTTGATAGAGTCCGACTTTAGCGTCTTTCTGTGCGCTCACCATCTGTTTGACAAGGGATTCCAGATCCAGTCCAGATCCCGCACCCAATGAGCCTACTGACATAACTTAATCTCCTACCCCATCACATTAACTATTAAACCTCACTGTTTACCAAAGTACCTTTGATATCGCTCAGTTGATTCATAATAGCATCAATTCGCTCTGACATTTTAAGAAACTCTTCCGTTGGTATCTGACGGACAACATCCCCCGTAGATTGGTCAAGCACTTTGACGATATTTTGCTTCTGATCGTCGGCGATCTCAAATGTCAAATGTACATTTAACTGAGACAACTTTTGATTCATCTCTTGAATGTCGTTTGGTTCAATTTTGACCGAGGACTGAGCGACATCAGTGTCTTTCTTATCTGTATTTTCTTTGTTCGACCTACTTGTATCGGCAAGGTTTTGCACAACCTTAGCGTTAGATTGACGCATAGCAGTAAAATCTTCAATGGCGCGCTGTTCGGGCCTTGAAGAATAATTGACTGCATACTTTGAAAAATCGCTCGTATTAATAGACATTTCAGAGTCCCTCCGGATAGACAAAAGCCGGGGCCAGATTACCCCAGCTTTATACTATCTCTCATTGCTTAGCCCAACAATGACAAGGCTGTTTGTGGACGTTGATTTGCCTGTGCCAAAATCGACGAACTTGCCTGCTGAAGAATTTGAGCACTTGTAAGTTGTGCTGTCTCTTCCGCAAAGTCAGCATCACGAACACGCGAACGGGCTGCTGATACGTTCTCAGCGATATTGCTCAAGTTGTTAATGGTTGAGCCAAAACGGTTTTGCACCGCACCCAACTCCGCACGCTTAGAGTCAACCGCTGCAATCATAGTATCAACAACGTTAATCATACTTTGCGCATTGGCAAC
>CAZBUC010000305.1:0-3073 GCA_964494965.1 uncultured Maribrevibacterium sp. | reverse complement strand
TAAACGTCGCGGGACGAAGCTGTGGAAGAATGACATGACGCAACATTTTCCAGCCATAAGCGCCATCCAAACGAGCTGCTTCGATCTGATCTGGATTGAGATTATTTAAGCCTGTGAGATATAAGATCATGCAATACGCAATCTGCGGCCAAAGCCCCGCTACTATGATGCCAAAGGTCACCCAATTCTCATCGGATAAGATAGCAACTGGCTCCATACCAAATAAGCCAATGGCTTTATTAAATAAACCAAAAGACGGGTCGTAGAACCAGGAGAACACCAAACCAACAACCACTTGTGAGATAACAAAAGGGAAGAAAAACATGGATTTAACAAGACGGATGCCCATGACTTTTTGGTTTAAAAAAAGCGCAATGGCCAACCCAATCGGTGGTGCAAGCATGAAAAACACCATCCAATACAGATTGTTTTTTAAGGCAGTCCAGAACTGATAGTCATCAAACAACTCGACATAGTTACCCAAACCGATAAAGGTTTTATCACCGATCCCATCCCATTCATAAAAACTCAACCAGATGCTCTGGAGAATTGGAAAAATAACGTAGACCACAAACATAATGACGGCTGGCGCTAAAAACAAAACCGGCATCCATTGCTGCTGTTTGCTATGCAACTTCTGCATGGGTTACATACCTCTTATTTTTATTAATGTAAAAATTGCCACGCTTAATGTTTCACTTCTTAGCGTTTCACTTTAAGAACTGACAACTCACTTAATAAAATAATGGAATAAAGTTCCATTTTTTGCAATACTCAATTCAGAAGATTTTCTCAGGCCCTTTTTTCTACCCTGAAAACAAATAAAAGTTATTTGAAAAATACGGCGTAAAAACGCAAGCTAAAATACAACTTAAAAAAAGAGGACGCCTTAATATGACACAACCAGACAATAAGAGCGGCGGCTCATCCTTAGACAAAGCACTGTCTCTTCTACAAGAAGTTTGTGTAGCGACAGTACCATTGCGCTTTGCAGAGCTAGTCGAAAAAACCGATCTACCCAAAGCAACCGCCCACCGTACATTGATGTCTTTAACCGAAAGGGGCTTGGTACGCTTTGACGAAGCCACCCAGCTTTACCACCCAGGATATGGCCTATTGGAATTAGCCCATCAGGCTTGGTCGAAAATTGATGTGCGCGATATTGCCGCCGATCAAATGAAACACCTATGGGATGAAACAGGCGAAACCATTCACCTTGCGGTGTTAGATCGTGGCGATGTTATTTACATCGACAAGCTAGAAAGTCAGAAAAGCTTGCGTCTTTTCTCTGCGGTGGGCAAAAAAGGCCCTGCCTATTGCACCGGTGTTGGCAAAGCCATGATGGCTTTTTTAAATGAAGAGCAACTGGCTGCCGCCATCAAGGAACAAAGCTTCGTGAAACACACAGACACCACGCTGGTAAACGAAGCCATGCTAAGAGACGCCTTGATAAAAATTCGTGAGAGTAGAATCTCCCTAGATTTAGAAGAGCACGAAGAAGGCATTCAATGTGCCGCGTCGGTGATTCTCAATCACAGAAACGAACCGATTGCGGCCCTTAGTATTACCGCACCCAAATTTCGCGTAGACGAGGCGCGTTTTCAACACTTTCAAGCACTGGTGAAAGAGGCTTGTAAGAAAGTATCCATCCGAATGGGGGCTATGGCCTCTAACTAATCATAGGAAAGTGCATTATGGCGACGATAAAACTAACAAACGTCATCAAACAGTTTCAAGACATTGAAACCATTCATGGTGTTAATTTAGACCTACAAGACGGTGAGTTTGTGGTGTTTGTGGGCCCATCAGGCTGTGGTAAGTCCACCCTTTTACGACTCATTGCAGGGCTTGAAGACATTACTGAAGGCAAATTGGAAATTAATGGCGTCAACATGAATAAGGTCGCGCCCGCTGATCGCGGCGTTGCCATGGTATTTCAGTCTTACGCGCTCTACCCGCACATGACCGTCGAAGAAAATATGAGCTTTGGTCTTCGCATGAATGGTGTCGCACCGGAAAAAATCAAAGAACAAGTCGCTAACGCGTCGAATATTTTACAATTAAACGAACTTTTGAACCGCAAACCCAAACAATTATCGGGCGGCCAACGTCAACGGGTTGCCATTGGACGTGCCATAGTACGCCAGCCAGAAGTCTTCTTATTTGACGAACCCCTATCTAATTTAGACGCTGAATTACGCGTCGACATGCGCATTCAAATTGCCCAATTACATAATCGCCTCAAAGCCACCATGATTTATGTTACCCACGATCAAGTGGAAGCCATGACGCTCGCCGACAAAATCGTCGTCTTACGCGCCGGCAATGTGGAGCAAGTGGGATCGCCGCTGGAGCTTTATCACAATCCAGCCAATGAATTTGTCGCAGGCTTCATCGGCTCCCCCAAAATGAATTTCTTAGACGGCAAAGTCATCAGCATCGACAACAAAGATATTGCCGTTATTGACATCGCGGGACAAAAAATCGAACTCGAAGTAGATGGCACAAAAATATCGGTAAACGAAACCGTGAAACTCGGTATACGCCCTGAACATGTCAAAGAAGATACCCAAAACGCAGATATCATACTAAAAATTGACATTGATGTAGCCGAGCACCTAGGCGGTCTAACTTACTTATATGGCCAATTTAAAGGTCATAAACTCACTATTGAAGTCAGTGGCGCCAACCTAACACGACACGGCGAAAGCGTTGAAGTCGGCCTCAAAAAGTCAGATTGCTACTTGTTTAACTCTGGTGGTGAAGCTTTACTGGACCGCCCAGTGCCAGTGCGCTAAATCACACATTCCTGTCACTTGCAGCACATTCAACGCTATCTCGTTGATGTGCTGCTCTCTTTTAAAACAAAAAGCCCTCCCCGCCCCTTACCCATTACTGAGCAACCCGCTATAGTGAATGAAAGGATAGGTATTTGATGGGTGGTTAATCATGCGGCGTTTGTTGTTCCCAGTTGTTTTAGTGGTGTTGGCGGTTGGCTTGTGGCTGAGCAATGACTTGGTTGAGATCGCGGCTGGCATTGCCTTATTTATGTTTGGTATGAGCTGCCTCGAAA
>CAZBUC010000304.1:0-3075 GCA_964494965.1 uncultured Maribrevibacterium sp. | reverse complement strand
TGCCAGTTAGGAAAAGCGTGTCCTTGAATACACGGCATAGCGGCAAAGTGCGAGCGACCTGTAACGACGGTGTAAAACACACCGGCAGACTTAAGGCGTTCGAGTGTTTCAATGGTGTATTGCGATAGTCGCTGGTGTCGATTGAGCAGCGTTCCATCGAGATCAAATGCCACTAACTCCATAACTTCCCCTTTTCAAGTATGATGTCTTTCATTGTATTTAATGAAGCGACGTATATTCAGTAAGACAGCCGGATACAAAGATTGTTCAATGTATCAGGCTCTAGGGAAAAGCGCGATCCTTTAGGCATTATTCGCCTGAACGTTGAACCAATGCGGGCGTATCGAAGTGGATGCCTTTCCAGCCTTGCTGCATAAACTGACGAATGTTCTGATGGTCTGTGGCATCAGGATTTTCTAGTACGTCATTACGATAGAAATGACCAAATAAGTGCAGTGTTTTGTCTTCAGGCAATCCATGAAGTGTTGCAAAGGAGAATAGCTTACACGAGCCATTGTTTTCGTTGGGTGCGTTGTGTTGCTCGCCATTAGAAAAAGCCGAAGGGGTGAAATCGTATTCTTTTTCAATTACTTCAATCACTTCCTTGAATTCAACCTGCTCAGGTGTGCTGTTGATTTTCTCAAGTAAGGTATTTGTGTTTAGCATGACTATTTCCTATTCACAGTATTAAAAGATGGGTTTCGTGTTTTTAGCTTTTATGCTCAGTGTGTTGAACGGCGTAGTGTTCCGTGATTTTGAGGCAAGTAAAGGCGATGATTCCACACGTTGCCATGGTGCCCAACATAGGAACGAAGGTGCCATTGTGTAGCACACTTACCACTACTCCAGCGACTGCACCCAAACCAAATCGAGAGGTTCCGGCTAAAGCGGTGACGCTGCCATTGTTGCCGTCTGCGTTTCTCATGGCGCCCGCCATAAAGCCACTGCCCAATATGCCCATTGGCCCCATAAATAAAATACTGGCGATGACGATGAGCGCCAAAGGCGGCTGATCAAAGAAACTTAGCGTAATCATTAAGGCTGACGAGAGAAGAGGTATAAAAATGGCATAGCGTGTTAGCGTTTGCGTTCCTAGTTTTTCTACATAGCGTCCATTAATCGTAGAGGCTAACATCATGGCGATAACGTTGAGTCCGACTAAGAAACCAAAATAGGCTGGATTAACACCGTAAATCTCAATATAGACAAAAGAAGAGCCGGTGATAAAGCTCATCATACCGGCAAAATAAAACGCAGAAGCCACAAGATAACCCACCACGAGTTTATTCTTTAGTAGCAAACCATAGGTTTTTATCGAGGTCAGCAAAGAAAGGGGAACTCGCTTTTCAACAGGCAAGGTTTCAGGGATGGTGCGTAAAAATAAGACAATGGCAATGCCGGCCAAAATGCCTAAAAAAACAAAAATATAGTGCCAGCTCAGTAAGGTTAAAATCGCACCTCCTAATATCGGCGCGATTAAGGGCGCAATGGCCATCACCAGCATAATCATCGACATGGTTTTGGCGAACTGATTAATCGACATGCCATCCTTGACGAGCGCGGGAACACACACGGCAACAGCGGCGCCACCTAACGCTTGAATGGCGCGTCCTACCATGAGGGTTTCAAAGTTAGGGGCAAGGGCGCACACCAAGCTACCAAGGGCAAACACCGTCAATCCACCCACGACGACTTTTCGTCGACCAATCGCATCTGAGATGGGGCCAAATAGAATTTGTAATAAGGCAAAGACGATCAAATACATACTGAGCGTCATTTGAATATAGCTAATATCTGTTTCTAAGCTTTTAGCGATAGTAGGGATGCTGGGTAAATAAGCGTCAATGGCGAGAGGGGTTAAGCCCGAAAGCAGCCCAAGTACTAAAACAATGGGGAGAGAGAGTTGCATAAGAAACCTGATAAGTAATAAACAAAAAAGTGATAAAACGAATACTTTAAAGAGCTTTATTCCGCAATAATGCTGCAGTTTCTGCCATTTCGTTTAGCTTGATAGAGTGCAATGTCTGCGGTTTTTAAGGCGGTTTTGATACTGCAATTCTTGTCTTCGGCACGCCATAAAGAAATTCCCAAGGAGACGGTGATTTTCCCCGCGGTCAACATGTCGAAATCTGCTACCTTGTTGCGCAACCCTTCCGCGTATTGATAGGCGTCCTGAGCGCTCGTTTCCGGTAACATAATCAAAAATTCTTCGCCACCGCTGCGGCAGAAAACCGCACCATCATGTGGGTATGCTCTAATTAGGTCGCACAATTGTTGTAATACCTTGTCGCCCACATCGTGACCATGAGTATCATTGACCACCTTAAAGTGATCAATGTCTAATGCAACAACAGCAAAACTGATTTCTCTTTCTTCCCAAGTGTCTAAAATACTGACTAATCCACGACGATTGTAAAAATGCGTTAATGGATCCGTATTACTGTCTTCATGGAGCTGATTGATTCTGTTGTTGATTGACCCTAATCCGCTCAAGATAGCCTGCTTCAGAGTGTTCACTTCAAAATACCACGCTTTTATATGGCTAATATGCGTCTGAGAGAGATTTTTATCCATATCGCTGGCGAACAGAGCCAAAGCTTGCAAGGGTTTGGTGATGTATCGGCTGGCTATCCAAATAGACAAGAGGATGAAAAGCAGCATGGGAAGGCTTTTTAGGATAACTTGTGTTAGCTGAACATCTAGCTCGGCCATGACACTGTCAACAGGACGTTGAGCAACCACACCCCAGCCGGCGCGCTCAATATGGGCATATCCTGCTAGCATGGCAACGCCTTTGGAATTGACCACCATAGCGCTGCCTTGTTGGCCATTGATCGAGGCGTCTAGGACGGTATTGCCGTTGACGAGATCGCCGATTCGCTCTGGATCGTAGTGGTACAGTAATTCTCTGTTCTTGTTTGCTACATAGATATAGGAGTCATCACTGTGAGAGTGCTGTCCTAAGAGCTTAAAAAACACATTGTCATCATGAAGATAAATCGTTCCTGTCACATACCCTAAGTAATCGCCACTAGTACTGAAAATAGGTTCGGAAAGGCTGACAATGTAACTGCC
>CAZBUC010000303.1:0-3081 GCA_964494965.1 uncultured Maribrevibacterium sp. | reverse complement strand
GAGCACCATCCTGATGCAGTGATCACGCCAGGGTTTGTTGATACGCACATTCACTACCCACAAACCGATATGATTGGCTCTTATGGCGAGCAACTGCTAACTTGGCTAAATACCTACACCTTTCCAGAAGAAAAAAAATTCAGCGACAAAGCCCATGCCCGCGATGTGGCAGATCGATTTTTAAAAGAACTTTTGCGCAACGGTACCACCACCGCCCTGGTATTTGGCACGGTTCATAAAGTCTCTGTTGACGCCTTTTTTGAAGCCTGCGAAGTTCACAACCTACGCATGATTTGTGGCAAGGTGATGATGGACCGCAATGCCCCCGATTATCTCACCGACACAGCAGAAACCAGCTATACAGACAGCAAAGAACTCATTGAGAAATGGCATAACAAAGGCCGCTTACACTACGCAATCACACCACGTTTCGCACCAACCAGCTCAGAAGAACAACTGCAATTAGCCGGCAAGTTATTGAGCGAATACAATGATGTGTATATGCACACTCATTTGTCTGAAAACAAAGACGAGTGCGCCTGGGTACAAACCCTCTTCCAAACAAGCCGTAACTACTTAGACGTTTACGATCAGCACAAACTGCTCAGCGAGCGCTCGGTATTTGCTCACGGCATTCACCTATGTGATGACGAATACCACAGGCTGCATGAAACGGGGTCGGCCATTGCGTTTTGCCCCACCTCCAATCTATTTATCGGCAGTGGCTTATTTAATTTACAAAGAGCTGAAGAGCATAAAGTCAACGTCGGCATGGGAACCGACATAGGCGCAGGAACCAGCTTCTCTATGCTGCAAACCATGAACGAAGCCTATAAGGTCATACAACTGCAGAGCCAAAACTTAAACCCGATTAAATCTTTGTACTTAGCCACACTGGGTGGTGCAAAAGCCCTTAGGTTAAACGACAAAATTGGTAATCTTACAGTGGGCAGTGAAGCAGACTTCGTCATCCTAGACAAAAAAGCCACCCCTCTTCTTACATCACGCTTGGCTTTATCAAAAAGCATCGAAGAAACGCTTTTTGTCTTTATGACCATTGGCGACGACAGAGCGATTCAATCGACTTATTCCGCAGGACAATGCGTACACCAACGCTAGAGCCCCAGAGTCGCGCAATCATCACCGCAACACGAGATTTGTCGATCCAAAAACGCGACCTACAACTGGCTGGTTTCTGTAGGTCGTGATTTATCGCGACAAGAGCTAAGGGTAAATACGCACTATCCCGCTTTTACCTTCCATATCCCCTAGAATCCACACCTTCTCAAAGGCATGAGGCACGGGGATAGTAATAAGATGCTCCAGCGCTTTAATGTCTGCTTGGCTCCATGCAGGATGCGCATTTCGAATCACTAGCCAAACGCGTTTGGTGTCATATCGTTTACCGGCTTTATTCTCTAGAATCAGATTCAAAGAACACAATAAACGTTCGTCTGCCGGCTCTTCTTTTAGGGCTTGCAACACAGTGCGTGTCACATCACTTAAGTCACGCCCCAAAATTTCCATCGCCTCTTCTTCAGAACCATAAAGGTGGGCGATTTCCAGATCTAAACGTTCACCTTCTAGCATGCAAGACACATCAGGGCGAATGGGATCATTATGCCAAATGTGACGAATGTGCTTACCGGTATTACGCTCATAGCAGCGCATAAAAAGCTTCGCTGCCTGATGCTCAAGCGCAATTTTTTCTTGCTGACTGCTGTGCATATTAAATACCTTTTGGCAGCGCCAAATACGCCATTACCGCACTATCACGAACATGGGAACCTAAATAATACTGCTTGGCTCTGTACTGACGACAAAATTCCACGGCATCACCTTGGGCGTGTAAAAAATCGTTCGGCTTCAATTTGGCCAAACTGTCTTGCCATTTCTGTTTCAGATCATCAGGCGGTGGAGGCAAGGCGGACAAAATACGCTCTGCGGCCAAAAACTCAGAAGCCATTGTCATCGCCAACATATCGTCGTTTGCCTCCCCCAACCAACTAACCCCATCAGCTCGAATGTAAATCAATGGCATAAACGGCGCCAATGCTGGGCAGATATCATTACGATACACCTTCACACCCCAATAAAACTGTGCGACCTGAATAAATTGTTCAAAACTCGATATTTCTGCAAAGCCAGACTCCACCAGGGGCAAGACTTCCACGCGTGGTTTATTGGGATTAACGGTATCGTTCGACACATCCAAATACCAATTACCTAACGTCATGGCATTCTGAAAATACACGCCCCTCAAATCTCCCCATATTTTTTTTATCACGGCGCCTTTTTTCATTGCATCTTGTATTAAGGCGAGGCCCGTTCCAGCAATCTGAGGTTGCTGTAACCGAGTTTGCAACTCAACAAAAACCGCATCACGAATTTCTTTGCAGCGCCCTAGGGGATAAGTTTTATCACCGAAATAGGGATAACGAGGTACTAGGTCTAAGTCAACAAACAAGCGCAAACTCGCTAAGTCTTTCACCACCACTTCGACTTGTTCGGGGGTCCAATGTATGTCTATGTTTCCTTGCTCATTCATATCATGTACCTAAAATCCCGACTCTCGTATAAACACCCCATAAAGATAACGCAGCCCATTCATCAAAAAACTGGTTGGTTCAATGGCTAAACTTACTTCCCCAAATTGCTGACGGGTCAGGGGTGTTTTTCCCTGAAAAATCAAATGCACTTCATAGGTTGCCGATGTCGGAATCAAGTCCTCTTCTAATTTTTGCGTTGCGATCGCGCCTCCATAAGTAGACGCAAGACCTGGGTAAGGAAGGCGCTTCAAAGCGGTAGGCACCACTTTTTCAAGCAGCAAAGTCGCCTCCAACGATTTGCCATCATTCCCCATAAAGGAAGCAGGCACCCCTTCTTTTAAGGAAGAAATAAATCGGCTATCAACATAGGCTTTAACAACGAGACTTTCATCATCGTATAACGTCGCCAACGCGGTGCGTTCATTCACATAGTTCCCCGTTGACAAGGACAACCATTCACCCACATAGCCATCGTAAGGCGCTTTTATCGCCAACTTTTCTCGTCGTTCAAGTAAGGACGCCAACCGTGACT
>CAZBUC010000302.1:2122-3082 GCA_964494965.1 uncultured Maribrevibacterium sp. | reverse complement strand
AGTAAATGTACGTCTTTTAACTCCTTTTGCATTTCGGTTTCAGCGTATTCCTGAATGGCCATACTGGTTGCCTTTGCCGTGCTTGGGATAAAAGGCAGTTCGAAAGACGTCATTTTAGGAAAGCGTCCTGGCGTATACCCAGCGACTGTCCATGATATATCAACGATCCCTCTGCGCGCTTGATCGAACAATTGAGGTGGTTTGCCTCCAAGTTGCATGGCTGGATACACATCTATTTTAATGCGCCCATTTGAGTCGGCTTCGATTTTTTTGGCCCAAGGCTCAAGAAAGACGGTTTGTGCCATCGACATGGGGGGAAGGAAATGATGCAGCTTGAGGTTGTATTCAGGCTCTGCAGCAAAGGTATTCATCGATAGCATTGAACTCGTCACAAAAACCACGCCTGCCAGATATCTTATAGTCATTTTGTTCACCTAAATTTTATTGTTATTGAAAGTGCATTTTGTTTTTGTCATAAACTGTTTTATATTTCAACAATATTTGCTATAGATTTTTCAACCAAGGTATTCAAAAAAAGCAACGTCAATAAAAAATGTTTGTAAAAAAAATAGTTGTAATGTACAACAGATTAATTCCCGAAAAATGAAAGCCCAACTAACCAAATAAACATAAAAGAGAGGTGAGGGTAAAAATGAGTAAGATTATTTCCCTAGCGCAAGCCGCTGATTTGATCCCTGATGGTGCCAATGTGGCTTGGTCTACAGTGGGCATGTCGTATTTTGCTGAAGCCGTGGCTAAGGCCGTGGAGCAACGTTTTAAAGAGACAGGCCATCCACAACAGTTAACCCTCATTCATGATTGCGGTTGCGGTGACGGTAAAGACGCTGGTATGTCGCACATGGCGCACCCAAATTTGGTGAAGCGTTTGATCTCTGGTCATACCGGTCAAGCGCCCAAAATGGCGCAAATGATCACAGACAATGCGATTGAAGCGTATCT
>CAZBUC010000302.1:0-2112 GCA_964494965.1 uncultured Maribrevibacterium sp. | reverse complement strand
TGCTGGCAATAAACCGGGTGTGATTACCAAAATTGGCATGGGAACCTATGTTGATCCTTTGATTAGTGGCGGTAAAGTCACGTCTTTAACCACGGAAGATTTGGTTAAACGCATCAATATTGAAGACGAAGAATGGTTGCTGTACAAAAAATTCCCCTTAGATGTGGTGATCATTCGTGCCACGACAGCGGACGAAAATGGCAATTTGTCTGTAGAAGAAGAGGCTATGTTGGCGGAAATTCTGCCGATGGCTCAAGCCGCTAAAAACAGTGGTGGTATTGTTATTGCGCAAGTGAAATACATTGCCGAACGCCATTCTATTCATC
Source organism: uncultured Maribrevibacterium sp. (assembly GCA_964494965.1). Classification (GTDB taxonomy): domain Bacteria; phylum Pseudomonadota; class Gammaproteobacteria; order Pseudomonadales; family Marinomonadaceae; genus Marinomonas. The sequence continues at coordinate 1,786 of CAZBUC010000302.1, read as the reverse complement.
CAAAAGAAGTGAAAGTGCCCGGTGTGTTGGTGGATTACATTACCGTCGCACCTGCAGAAGATCATAAACAAACCATCACCACAACCTACAATCCAGGTTTAGCCGGTAACTCACGTGTACCGTTAAACGCTTTGCCACCTATGCCATTTAGTGATCGCAAAGTGATTGCTCGCAGAGCTGCCATGGAGCTGAAAGCCAATGTCATGGTGAATCTAGGTATTGGTATGCCAGACGGCGTTGCGGCGATTGCGGCAGAAGAAAAAGTCTCCCATTTATTTACCTTAACCACAGAGCTTGGCACATACGGTGGTATTCCTGCTTCTGGCGGGGATTTCGGGGCGGCGTGGAATGCGGATGCCATTATTGAACACGAAGCGCAGTTCGATTTTTATGACGGTGGCGGTTTGGACATTGCCTTCTTGGGACTGGCGCAAGCCGACAAAGATGGCAACTTAAACGTCAGTAAGTTTGGTCCTAAAGTGGTTGGACCGGGTGGTTTTATCAATATTTCCCAGAGCGCGAAAAAAGTTGTGTTCTGCGGCACTTTAGTGAACGGCGCGAAACTTGGCTTTGAAAACGGCAAGATGACCGTGTTGGAAGAAGGCAAGGTGCAGAAGTTTGTTGAGGCCGTTGATCACATTACTTTCAGCGGTGCGGTTGCGCGTGCTAACCATCAGCCTGTGGTGTTTGTGACAGAGCGTTGTGTATTGGAGTTACGTCATGAAGGTATGGTGCTGACTGAAATCGCGCCCGGATTGGATTTGGAAAAAGACGTACTCAGTGCAATGGCATTTCGCCCCATTATCGCCGATGACCTGAAAACCATGCCAGCCGCTATCTTTGCCGAGCAGTGGGGCGGTTTAGGCGACATCATGGCATCAGCTGATCAGCAAAAATAACAAGAATAAATAAGCGAGGAAACCTTATGTCTATTAAGAATGTAGAAATTCCCTACGGCGCTTACTGGAGTACGCCGTTTACCAAGTGGCAAGGTTCATTGCAGCATTTGCACTCAATGAAGTTTGCGGCCCATGTGGCAAAAGCCGAATTGGCAAAACGCAATATTGATCCGTTGATTTTCGACTCTGGCGTATTGGGCATGACGGTGAACCAGTACCAATCTTTTAACGGTGCGCCTTGGCCTTTGTATGATATTGGTGCGGTAAACACAGCAGGCCACGTGGTGAATCAAGTGTGTGCGACCAGTGCGCGTGGTTTGTTTGCTGCAGCGTCGGAAATCGTCTGTGGCATGGCAAAGGTGTCTTTGTTGATCACCGCAGATCGTTGTTCAAATGGCCCACATATTTATTATCCGAATGCGAAAGGCCCCACAGGATCGTCAGAAGACCAAGTGACTTACAACATGATGAACGATTGTGTGGGCGGCCATTCAATGATGCAAACCGGTGAAAACGTGGCTAAGCGTTTTGATATCACCCGTGAAGAGTTAGATCTCGTGACTTTCCGTCGTTACGAGCAGTACCAAGACGCGTTAAAAGACGATCAAGCGTTCCAAAAACGTTATATGACGCTGCCTTTATCTGTACCAACCGCTAACTTCAAAAAAGAAGAAACGGTCATTACCGGTGATGAAGGCGTTTTTGCAACAACTTTGGAAGGTTTACAAAAGCTGAAACCCATTCAAGAAGGTGGCGTGATTACGTTTGGTAACCAAACGCATCCCGCTGACGGTAATGCGTCGGCGATTCTTTGTCGCTCAGAAGACGTGGCATCCCTTACGGCTCGTCCTGAAATCAGAATTGAAGTGCTAGGTTTTGGGCAAGCA
>CAZBUC010000301.1:2430-3085 GCA_964494965.1 uncultured Maribrevibacterium sp. | reverse complement strand
TCTTCGAGTAGCATCAAAATACGCGGTGTTGCGCGGCTAATGTCCACACTTGCCGAAGCGCCACGGCAAACTGTTTGCGTGCCATTCACCTGCCATGCTTGAGTCGCAGGTCGCTCACCTAATCGTGCCGCTAAACGCGAAGCCAGATCCGCCCCGCCATTCACGCTGTCTGGAAATAACCAATAATCTGGGTAATATTGTGTTTCTATCTGCTCCAGAGCCACCAACCTTGCTTCTGGAACAAAGCCACTAAATTCGTCACCTGCAAAATGGATCAAGCGATCCACCCCCGCTAAATCCAATTGCGTCTCTTTATTCTCTCCAAAGCACACCAGCACCACGGCGGTGGCGGCTTTTTCAGCCGCGAGTTGATGCGCTAATCCTAAAATATCTTTGTCGTGACGCGTCAAACGCCCGCCCACCATATCCGCCACCACCATAATGTAACCTGCTGGATTCTCGACAATATGCAATGGCAGTTGTGTTTCTTGTGCCTCGTGGGTGCGTTTTTTGCTATTGAGTCCTACAGAAGATAGGTTTGCCCTATCAATTCGCTTGATGCCATTAGGACCAATAAAGCCAATGATATGCGGGTTCTTTCGCAATAACCCCGATGATCCACGCACTTCCCCCTGTCTGGCCGACATCACACTGT
>CAZBUC010000301.1:1703-2420 GCA_964494965.1 uncultured Maribrevibacterium sp. | reverse complement strand
CGATCCATTCGTTCCTTGGGTCGCGACGCAAAATCTCCTCCAAAGAAAAATCACTCATGAACCACCTCCTCTTTCACGCTAACCGACGCTGCGTCAACTAACTGTCCCACTAGTATTTCAGCAATGTCTTTTACAACAGGTCTTGGCTCTACCACGCCTTCCAACATCGCTGTGCATTGTTGGCAACCAACGGCCACCATGCTGGCGCCAGTGCTGACAACATCTTCCATGCGCATATCGGCAATACGACGTTCGCCTGGAATATCTGTAATAGGCGCACCACCGCCACCGCCACAACAACGTGAACGATAACCAGAGCGTTCCATTTCCGCTACTTCAATGCCCAAACTCGCCAATAGTTCGCGCGGCGCTTCATATTCGCCATTATAACGTCCCAAATAACAAGGATCGTGGTAAGTCACCTTGCCGCCTTTAAAAGTATCCAATGGCAAGCGGCCTTCTTTTATCAAGCGATTCAAGAAAGTCGTATGATGCAAAACCTCTACACTTTCCCCAGAAATAGAGAGCAAGGCATCAGCACCAAAATCACCGTATTCATTCTTCAAGCAATGAAACGCATGAGGATCAGTGGTAACTATTTGATTAAAACGATACTTCGACAGGGTCGCCAGATTACGCTTTGCTAAACTTTGGAAAGTCGCATCATCGCCTAAACGTCTTGCTACGTCGCCACTGTCTAACTCTTCATCGCCAAGA
>CAZBUC010000301.1:0-1693 GCA_964494965.1 uncultured Maribrevibacterium sp. | reverse complement strand
ATCCACATTGGCAGCTTTCATTAATTTCACAAAGGCACGCAAAATCCGCTGACTGCGCATATCAAAAGCGCCATCAGAGACCCAAAACAACACATCGGCTTGTTTTACATCTTTCATAACACTCAAATTTTGGTCAGCAGCCCAGTGAGTACGGCTCGCTGGTGAATAACCATTTGGGTTATCCGTGGCAATAATGTTTTCGAGGACCTGCGCACCCTTATTTGGTGTTTCACCTTTTTCTAGCGTCAAGAAACGACGCATATCGACAATGGCATCCACATGCTCGATCATCATCGGACATTCTTCCACACAAGCTCGACAGGTGGTACAAGACCAAAGCGTATCTGGGTTGATCAAACCATCGGTAATGATTTGATTCGGGCCACCTTTTGCATTCCCAACCTCTACTCCAGGATACGGGCTTCCAGCAAACTTAGCGTCTGTGCCACCCGCAAAACCCACCACCATATCTTGAATCAGTTTTTTCGGGTTTAGCGGCTGCCCCGCCGCAAATGCAGGGCAAACCGCTTCGCAACGACCGCATTGCACACAGGCATCAAAACCTAATAACTGATTCCATTTAAAATCCGTTGGCTTCGCAACACCATGCACCTCTCCTCCCAACATGGCAGGCTTTAGCCCTGTAGAACGGCCGCCACCAAAGCGTTCTGGACGTCGATGAAAAGCCAGATGCAAGGCCCCCGCAAACGCGTGCTTCATCGGCCCGCCCCAGGTCATACCAAACAGCATTTCACCAAGGCTCATTAAGACCAAAACGGACAAAACGACGGTAAGCAGCCAAGCGCCCACTCCCCCTAAAGAAAAGCCCTCTGGTAACACTCCCGCAGCAGGTAAGGTCAGCACAAAAAAGGTAATCGAAAAGGTCAACAAGCTTTTTGGCAAACGCATCCAAGGCCCTTTCGAAAGGCGCGAAGGCGGATTTATACGGCGCTTTGCAACAAACAAAGCACCGCAAAACATCATTACCAACGCCGCCAATAACGCCCAAGCAAGAATTTTGCTATCGACGCCAAACAGGTGAACAAACACCACCAGCACCATGGCCAACACAAAGCCGCCCCCTGTCGCCACATGCGTGCGAGACATATACTTGTCTCGCTCCACCACATGATGCAGGTCGTGTAGGTAACGTTTCGGCATAGCAAACAAGCCAGCCAATAAATCCACTTTTTCAGTCTGCCCAGCGCGCCACAAATTCATACGACGAACGGCACCAATGCCCGCAAGCACCAGTAGAACACCAATCAAAGTTGGAAGTAACCAATTAAGAATCATCTTAAACCCCTTATTGGCTTAGAGGTCTTTACAGAGGCGCAAAGCATCATACATCGCGGCATGAACATTACGCTGCGAAACACAATCTCCCAAACGCCATAAGATCATGCCCTCATCTGATCCACCGTCCAACACAGGCTGAGGTTTGATATCAAACAAGGCTTCATTATCAATTTGACCTTTATTACGTGAGCTTGGTTTTAACGCGTAATACAATTCTTCGTTTGGACGAGTACCATTTTCAACCACGACTTGGTCGATCACGCGCTCTTCTTTTTGCGCTGTGTATTCGTTCTCCAGCACCGCGACCAGCTTGTCACCTTCTCGGTAGACCTTGTCGAGCAACATGTCCGAGGTCATGATGACTTCTTTTTCATACAAAGAACGGTAATAAGTC
>CAZBUC010000300.1:0-3088 GCA_964494965.1 uncultured Maribrevibacterium sp. | reverse complement strand
GGAGGAAAACACAGAGGTCACGGTGTCCAGGCCAGCTAGACGCTTAAATACCCAAGTATTCAATAGCAATGTGAGAATCACGGAGAACAGCATCAGCAGCACGCTGGGGTACCAGGTGACCAGCTCTTTCAGTAGCCCAGACTCAAAACCTGTACCTAACCAGAAGCCGAGCACGCCCAGAAAAAACCGGTTGGCTTGGCGGTTTACTTGCACTTTTACCCCTTTGAGTGCCAGGAGTGTGACCAGCATCAAGGGGCCTAGCATCCATGGCAAGGGCAATCCAAGCCACCAGGCGGCACAGCCACCCAGTGCACCCAAAAGTAGAGTATTCCATGTTTTCAAATCATCTTACTCATTTTACTGTGTCTTTCCTGGTCGACGTATTAAGGCCACCAAATGACGCCCAAATAATGACAAAAATAACAGAGCAATGATTAACATAGTGGCAGGACGCTCTAAAATATAGCCGATATCACCTCCACTAATCTGATAAGTGTGCAACAGTGCTTTTTCAGCCATCGCACCCAGAAGTATACCAATCACAGCGGCTGGTACTGAGTATCCATAACGACGCATCAACCAGCCAATGATTGCAAACGCCAGCACAGTGAAAGGGCCGACAAAATTACCCGTGAGCCCAAAAGACCCCATGACAGCCAAAACCAGCACGGTTGGAATTAAATAACGCATTGGCACCTTAATGATATTGGCCAGTAACGGAATAAATAACAAACCAAGTACCATCAAGAAAAACACTTGAGCAAAGTTAGCGAAAATAATGGCATAGACAATATCCGTCTGCTCTCGAATAAATTGTGGTCCACCAGTAACGTTGTGCATTGCAAAAGCGGCAAGCATCACCGCAGTGGCTCCGCCACCTGGGATGCCCAAGGCAAGCAGAGTAGCCATAGAGCCTGCTTCAGAGGTGCTATTAGCCGATTCTGATGCCACAATACCTTTTGGATTTCCTTTCCCGAAGGAATCTGGATCAGAGTCACGACGTTTAGTTTCCACATAAGACAGTAAATTTGACACCGATGAACCAACCCCCGGAACAGCTCCCACAAAAACACCAATCAAACAACCACGTATCATTACCATAGGCGACTGAAAGGCCGTTTTAAACCCAGTAAAGATCTTACGCAGATCCACTTTACGGGATGCTTTGTTTTCGACGATATATTGTTTGTTCGCTAGACGAAATAGCTCTGATGCAGCAAACATTCCCATCATGGCGGGAATCACCGGAATCCCATCAAATAGGTAAAAACTACCAAACGTGCCTCGTGCCATCCCAATTTCATTAAAGCCTATAGTTCCAATTAACAGACCAACAAAACCAGCAATTAGGCCTTTGATCATATATTCACCACGTAAGCTGGCGATCAATGTCATGCCCCAAAGAATCACCATGAACATTTCAGACGGCCCAAGTTTCAAAACCATCAGGCTAATCGGCTGAATCATCATAAACAGGATAAGATACCCCACCAACACCCCAAAAACGGACGATGCAAGTGCAATACCCAATGCCTGATTATGCTTACCTTGCTTTGCCATGGGGTAACCGTCAAATGCTGTGGCAATCACTGATGAGGTACCTGGTATATTCATCAAAATTGCCGGAATACCGCTACCAAAGGATCCTCCAGTAAAAATAGCAGTCAAAAATAACATAGCCTGCAAGAAATCCATATACAGTGTCATGGGCAAGAAAATGGCCATTGCCATGGAAATCTGTAAGCCAGGCGTAGCACCAAAAATCAAACCAATGATGATACCTGGAACTACCACCATCCAAGGCGTGAAACTACTAAATAGCATAGACAGTGCCGCAGCACTGGCAGCGAAATCAATCATGAGAACTTCACCTTGTAAAAATTATTAATCGATGGGTAAGAACGTCATCGGCATTGGATATGGCAGCATCAATGCAAAAAATAACGCAATAGCCAAACCAAAGGTTACGCTATATCCCGACACCCAAAACCATCTACGCTCGCCTTTCATGCGTAAAAAAATTGCTACGAACAAAATGCTACCCAAATCAAAACCCAACCAAGGAAGCGTCAGCACATAAATAGTAAACAACACAATAATTGGTAGTATTTCTCTGATAGGCTCATCTTCAACTGGCTCCAGTAGAGTGCCACTTTTAAGGCTTATAACCAGTTCGGCAACACACAGAATTAATACCGAAACTGCAATAGGCAAAATCAGCAACAGGTTTGGAGTAGTAAAAGAAACGCGGATAGCGTCACTCAAATACCAAAGGGTAAAACCAGCTAAGCCGAGTAGCATACACAGCTGACCAGCGTCTTTTTTAGTTTTTTTCATGAAGTGCATCCTGCTGCCCGTTGTCCGAGCAGCGTTGATAGAGGAGGTTAATTAATTCAGAATGTGCGCATAACGAAGAAAGGCATCAAAATTTTCCCGCATCATCCTTTTCGATTTTTCTGGTCCAATCCACACTCCTCCGATCTCATGTCTACGAAGTTCATCTTGCAGTTCTTTCTTAGCTAATACGTTTTGCATTGCTTGAGTAAGTTTTTCAAAACGCTCAGGATGGCGGCGCTCAAATTCTGCACTGACAGCAAAACCACGCATAGATCCTTGCAACACTGGAACTTGAATATTCAAAGGTTGTAATGCTTCATTAACGGTTGGCACATCCCACTGCTCAACTCGATCTTCACTAACTATTGCTAGAGGGGTCAGAAATTCGCGGATGCTCTCGCTACCCTGAGCGCTGATAAAAACCAAGTCTACTTGCCCACCAGCAACGGCCGTACGCGCCTCACCACCACTATTGTAAGTGACTAAATTTAAGCTATCCTGAGGTATTTGATGCGCATCCAGTAGAATTCGTGCCATAAGATGTCCAGCAGAACCTTGTACAACAGAAGCGCGCACCGTGCCTGGCTTGCTTTTAATGGCATTGAGTACTTCTGGAAGACTGGTGTAACCACTGTTTTTATTAACGGCGATCAGGTCCTGATCAAACCACTGAAAATTTATGTATGAAAAATCTTCAACTTTGTATGTGGCATTACCCACCAAGATAGTATTGTTTAGATATGGAGCAAAA
>CAZBUC010000299.1:0-3111 GCA_964494965.1 uncultured Maribrevibacterium sp. | reverse complement strand
CAGATCAGCGATATGAACATACAAGTTGCGACCGCCACAGAAGAACAAGCCCTTGTCGTCAATGATATGAGCAAAAACGTCGAAGAAATTAACCAGCTCACGACGGAAACCTCTGAAATTGCCGACGAGCTAACCGCTTCCAGCACCAACTTACAAAAGCTGTCTATTCAACTGGATAAATTGGTAACCCAGTTTAAGCTTTAAACTAGACAACCATAAAAACAAAAAGGGGAAGCCATATGCTTCCCCTTTTTATTTGTGCCCACTGCTATTATTGAGCTAACGAGTTCTTGTCATTAGCAAGACAAGCGGCCGCGGTAAACAAGGCATCCGTTGAACTGTTCAGTGCCGTTTCAGCCGAATCTTGTAACACACCGATAATGAAACCAACGGCCACTACTTGCATGGCAATCTCATTGGGGATATTGAACAAGCTGCACGCCAACGGAATCAATAACAAAGACCCTCCCGCGACACCCGATGCACCACAGGCCGATACCGCGGCGATCACACTCAGTAACAGCGCCGTGCCAAAATCCAAGGAAATACCCAGGGTATTTACCGCCGCTAAGGTCAAGACAGTGATGGTAATCGCAGCACCCGCCATATTAATAGTGGCCCCCAAAGGAATAGACACAGAATAGGTATCTTCATCCAGCTCTAAGCGCTTACATAAATCCAGGTTGACCGGAATATTGGCCGCCGAACTGCGGGTAAAAAAGGCGGTGACCCCACTCTCTCTTAAACACTGAAACACCAAAGGGTAAGGGTTGCGACGAATCTTCCAAAATACCAACAGCGGGTTTGATACCAACGCAATAAACAGCATGGCCCCAATCAGCACGGCTAACAAGTGCGAATACCCCAAAAGCGCGTCAAACCCTGTCGCTGCGATCGTGCTAGCAACCAAGCCAAAAATACCAAAGGGAGCCAAACGAATAATAACCGACACAATCTTAGTGACACTCGTTGCCATGTGCTGCAATAGGGCTTTTGTCGACTCAGAGGCGTGACGCAGCCCTAAGCCAAAACCAATCGCCCAAGTCAAAATGCCCACATAGTTACCCTCAACTAAGGCATTAACGGGGTTGTCGACCATTTTAAAGACCAGCGTATGTAACACTTCACCAATTCCCTGAGGCGCACTTTGACTCAAATCAGACGACACCAGATTTAACTGAGTCGGGAACAAAAAGCTGAACACCACCGCCGTAAGAGCCGCGATAAAAGTCCCCATAATATACAGTGCCAAAACAGGACGTATGTGACTTTGCTGGGCCTGCTTATGATTCCCAATGGATGCCATAACCAGCAAAAAAACCAAAATAGGCGCGATGGCTTTTAAGGCTTGCACGAAAAAGTCGCCAAACAGGCTGACAGACAAAGCGGTATTGGGGGAGACGTATGCCAAAGCCACGCCACAGAGTATGCCGATGGCAATTTGTAGAACGAGACTACCTTGTAAATAGCCTTGCATTAATGAGGATGTTGTCTTTATTGTCATTAGAAAAAGGTCCATAGCAATTTTAAGCCCGCACCTTAATGCATCACAACTCAAAAATGAACCATTTTAGGGCGTTATTGTAGATATTATTGCAATATATCAACCAAATTGAACATTTAACCGACCATTCAACTTCCTCATTTCCTCCTGAAAACATCACTTGTACTCAATCTGAATCAGCCCCATATTGCTTGCATACACAAACCTTACCAAGGAATTGAAATGTCGAATTTGTTAGAAAAATTGAACTGGCGTTATGCCACCAAAAAAATGGACTCAAGCAAAACCGTTGAGCAAGAAAAAGTTGATCGTATTCTAGAAGCCATTCGCCTTACCGCAACCTCAAGTGGCTTACAGCCCTACGAAGTAATCGTCGTAAAAAATAAAGCACTTCGTGAAGCCATCGTCCCTCATGCTTGGAACCAGGCGCAAATCACGGATGGTTCTCATCTGTTAGTGTTTGCGGCATGGGATAACTACACAGAAGACCGTATCAACAAGATGTTCGATCTCGTCAACGACGAACGTGGTTTTAAAAATGAAGGCTGGGAAAACTACCGTCAAATGATTCTGGGGACTTATCCTCCTCGCGACGCTGAAGTAAATTACCAACATGCCGCGCGTCAAGCTTACATTGGTCTTGGTACGGCACTCATTGCTGCTGCTGAAGAAGGCGTTGATAGCACGCCAATGGAAGGTTTTGATCCCGCAAAAGTGGATGAAATTCTTGGTTTAACAGAACGCGGACTACGCTCTGTAATTTTGCTTCCTCTAGGTTACCGCGCAGAGGAAGGCGACTGGTTGAAAGACCTGAAAAAAGTACGTCGTTCAACAGAAGACTTTATTACTGAAATGAACTAATTAACGGTTTATTTAAAACAGCAAATCTAAAACGCCAGCTTTACTGGCGTTTTTTTTGCCTCATTTATGAATATGGCAAAAAATAGGGAATCAACGCCTCTCATAAAAAATAATGACCCAATCACCCCACAAAGCCCGTATCTTTAAGCTTATAAAACCATCAAATATACGCTAACCGCTCAAGGATAATGCATGGCAAAGTACCTAGGACTCCTTTTCATTACGCTATTTTTAAGCGCCTGCTCTTCAAACGATAATTGGCGTACCGCAAGCCGCGAGCCCGCCGGTATCGCACCATCGCCAGAAACAGAAAAAGAGGCCGTGATCGAATTTTACGCGGCCGATGCGTTTAGCTGGCGCGGCTGGTTCGCAGTGCACACCTGGATCGCCACTAAGGAAAAAAATGCGACGGAATACACCGTTTACGAAGTCGTAGGGTGGCGAGTTAATCGTGGCTTACCGGCTTTATCCGAATACAAAACCGCTACTCCAGATAGATACTGGTTTGGCGCAAAACCAGAAAAAGTGCTCTCTCTTACTGGCGAAAAAGCGGAAGCACTCATCCCTAAAATCAGCGACGCCGTTACCCGCTACCCCTGGGCAGACGAATATAAGGTTTTCCCAGGCCCAAACAGCAACACCTTTCCCGCTTGGATTGGCTTACAGGTCCCCGAGCTAAATCTTGATCTGCCATTCAGCGCCATTGGCAGCGGTTACGCGAAGAAATGATCCCGCCCTTTCCGAGG
>CAZBUC010000298.1:0-3114 GCA_964494965.1 uncultured Maribrevibacterium sp. | reverse complement strand
TTTCCAGCTCGATATCGATTCCCAGGGATCGAATTTCCTTGACCAACACATTGAAGGACTCGGGCATCCCCGGTTCCATACGGTGGTCACCGTCGACGATGTTCTTATACATCTTCGTACGGCCATTCACATCATCCGATTTCACTGTCAACATTTCTTGAAGTGTATAAGCGGCACCGTATGCCTCTAGTGCCCATACTTCCATCTCCCCGAAACGCTGACCACCGAACTGAGCTTTACCACCCAGCGGCTGCTGAGTAACCAAGCTATAAGAGCCGGTAGAACGGGCATGCATCTTGTCATCAACCAAGTGGTTCAATTTGAGCATATACATGTAACCGACGGTTACAGGACGCTCAAAAGCATCACCAGTTCGACCGTTGAACAACTTAACTTGGCCACTTTCGTTAATGCCAGCTAGACGCAACATACGTTTGATTTCAGACTCTTTTGCACCATCAAAGGCACCAGACGCCATTGGAACACCACCGGTTAGGTTGGAGGCCAAAGTTAAAATCTCTTCGTCTGTAAAGCTGTCTAAGTCTTCGGTACGGGCGCAACGCAAATCACCTTCGTAGCCGTTGTAGATTTCGTCAAGGAAGCTGCGCAGTTCTGCAACCGCTTCTGCTTTTTCACGCTCTACATTTAGCATCTCGTTGATCTTACGTCCCAAGCCCTTGGAAGCCGCACCTAAGTGAGTCTCTAGAACCTGACCAACGTTCATTCGCGAAGGAACACCTAGTGGGTTCAATACGATGTCTACTGGATCACCATTTTCGTCGTAAGGCATGTCTTCCACTGGCATAATCTTAGAAATTACACCCTTGTTACCATGACGACCGGCCATTTTATCACCTGGCTGGATGCGACGTTTGATAGCCACATAAACCTTCACGATTTTAAGCACGCCAGGCGCTAAATCATCACCCGTTTGTAGCTTACGCTTCTTATCTTCAAATTTCGCATCAAGTTCTTTACGGCGTTCGATCAAAGCGGCTTGCGCTTTTTCAAGCTGCTCACTCGCTTCTTCATTCGCCACACGAATTTTAAACCACTCAGGGTGATCTAAGTTCGCCAAGTACTCTTCTGTAATAATCGCATTACGCGCTAGACCTGGTCCGCCCTCTGCTTGCTGACCAACCAAAGCTTCCGCTAAACGCTCAAAAGTGGCTTTCTCAACAATGCGGAACTCTTCGTTTAAGTCTTTGCGAACCTGATCAAGCTGAGATTTCTCAATGAATTTAGCACGCTCGTCTTTTTCAATACCATCACGAGTAAAGACTTGAACATCGATAACGGTTCCACGTGTACCCGTCTTAACGCGCTGAGACGTATCTTTTACGTCAGACGCTTTCTCACCAAAGATAGCGCGCAAAAGCTTCTCTTCAGGCGTCAGCTGAGTTTCACCCTTAGGTGTTACTTTACCAACTAGAATATCGCCAGGCTCTACTTCAGCACCGATGTAAACGATACCAGACTGATCCAACTTAGAAAGCGCGCCTTCACCCACGTTAGGGATATCAGCGGTAATCTCTTCAGGCCCAAGCTTAGTGTCACGTGCAACACACGTTAACTCTTGGATGTGAATAGACGTGAAGCGATCTTCTTCTACCACACGCTCAGAAACCAGAATCGAGTCTTCGAAGTTATAACCATTCCAAGGCATGAACGCGATACGCATGTTTTGGCCAAGTGCCAAATCACCCATATCAACAGAAGGACCATCGGCCATAATATCGCCAGAAGCCACTTTCTCGCCTTTCATCACCAAGGTACGCTGATTGATACAAGTGTTCTGGTTAGAACGTACGTATTTCGTTAGGTTGTAGATATCTACACCCGCTTCACCAGCAATCGTTTCTTCTGAGTTCACACGCACAACGATACGACTTGCATCAACAGACTCAATCACACCGCCACGATTCGCAACGATACAAACACCAGAATCTTTTGCTACATTTCGCTCCATCCCCGTACCTACAACCGGCTTATCAGCCTTAAGCGTTGGTACCGCCTGACGTTGCATGTTCGAACCCATCAATGCACGGTTAGCATCGTCGTGCTCAAGGAACGGAATCAAAGACGCCGCCACAGAAACAACCTGACGAGGAGACACGTCCATTAGGTTTACTTTTTCTTTTGGAATCAAAGTGGTTTCATGCATGTGGCGCACCTGAACCAACTCATCCACCAAACGGCCTTCCGCATCAACGTTAGCCGACGCTTGGGCAATAACATATTTCGCTTCATCGATCGCAGAGATGTAGACCGTTTCATCTGTCATCTTGCCGTCGATAATTTTACGGTATGGCGTTTCTAAGAAGCCGTAGCTGTTAGTGCGCGCATAAGTCGATAGCGAGTTGATCAAACCGATGTTTGGACCTTCAGGCGTTTCGATCGGACAAACACGACCATAGTGAGTGGCGTGTACGTCACGTACTTCAAAGCCCGCGCGCTCACGAGTAAGACCACCAGGCCCTAACGCTGAAACACGACGCTTGTGCGTAACTTCAGACAATGGATTGTTTTGGTCCATGAACTGAGACAACTGACTTGAACCGAAAAACTCTTTAATAGCGGCAGCAACTGGCTTCGCATTCAAAAGATCTTGCGGCATCAGACCGTCAGCTTCTGCCATAGACAAACGCTCTTTCACGGCACGCTCAACACGCACTAGGCCAACACGGAATTGGTTCTCGGCCATCTCGCCAACAGAACGAACTCGACGGTTACCCAAGTGGTCGATGTCATCCACCATGCCATTACCATTACGGATATCAAGCAAGGTTTTTAGAACAGCAACAATGTCATCGTGATCGAGAACGCCAGCACCTGTATCTTCTTCACGACCTAAACGACGATTGAACTTCATTCGACCAACGCCAGACAGATCATAACGATCTTCTGAGAAGAACAAGCCTTGGAACAAGCCTTCAGCCGACTCTTTGGTCGGTGGCTCGCCTGGACGCATCATACGATAGATTTCAACCAAAGCTTCCAATTGGTTGCTTGTCGGGTCAATACGCAAGGTGTCTGAAATGAACGGGCCATTATCTAGATCATTGGTATAAAGGGTATCTACTTCTCTAATACCGGAAGCAACTAAGGCCTCTA
>CAZBUC010000297.1:0-3120 GCA_964494965.1 uncultured Maribrevibacterium sp. | reverse complement strand
ATGTTCAAATTCCTGCAAGCTTTTTAACGAGCGCCCTGAAATAGTTTCTTCGAGTTCTTTATAACCCGATGCTTCGAATAAACTGATACCCCGCTCTGTGGCAAGGTTACCAACCTTTTCCAACGTCGCGGGGCCGATTTCTCGACGCGGTAAATTGACAATCCGCAAGAAAGCATTGTCGTCCGATGGGTTCACCAAAAGACGCAAATAGCTCATTAAATCTTTGATCTCAGCGCGGGAGAAAAATGAAGTCCCCCCGTTCATCTTGTAGGGAATACGATACGCTTGCAGTTTGATTTCTAGCAGGCGCGCCTGATGATTACCACGATACAAGATGGCAAAATCACGATAGGGAATATCATGTCGTAAATGACGTGATTGGATTTCAGCGGCGACGCGTTCGGATTCGGCGTCTTCGTTACGGGTTACCATAACGCGAATTGGATCGCCTTCTTCGTGGTCACTCCACAAGGCTTTATCGTAAATGTGTGGGTTATTGGCGATTAACGTATTGGCCGCTTTTAGAATAGTTTTGGTGGAACGGTAATTCTGCTCCAATTTGACCAATTTTAAATTAGGGTAATCCACCGACAAGCGTTCTAGATTTTCTGGCCGCGCGCCACGCCATGCGTAAATAGATTGATCGTCGTCTCCCACCAAGGTGAAGCAACGACGAAAGCCTGCTAACAGACGGATCAATTCATATTGGCTGGTATTGGTGTCTTGGCACTCATCTACCAGCAGGTAACGGACTTTTTTCTGCCAACGATCACGCAGGTCTTCGTCGGCCATCAGCAAACTCACCGGTAAAAGAATGAGGTCATCAAAATCCACTGCGTTATAGGCACGTAGATAACGCTGATATTGCACGTACACTTGCGCGGCTAACAAAAATTCCTCGGTGTCCGCATTGGTCATGGCTTCTTGTGGTGTGGTGAGGTCATTTTTCCAATGGGAAATGGTGTTCTGACAAAAAGCCGCCGCGTCCATTTGACCATTGAACTCTTTGTCCAGAATCTCCTTGACCAAACTCAGTGAATCTTGGGCGTCGAATAAGGTAAAGCCTTCTTTTAGGCCAGCACGACGGAATTCTTTGCGCAAAATCCGTAAGCCCAAGTTATGGAAAGTCGAAATACTCAAACCTCGACTTTCTGGTTTGGACAACATACCTACCACGCGCTCTTTCATCTCGCGAGCGGCTTTATTGGTAAAGGTAACGGCAATGATGCTATTGGCTTTAAACCCGCACGTTTGAATCAGATAGGCGATTTTCGTTGTAATTACGCTGGTTTTTCCTGAACCTGCTCCCGCTAATACCAGCAAAGGGCCGTCGATTTGCTTTACCGCATCCAATTGACGCTCATTGAGGTTACGCAAACGTTGGGAGATGGACAGTAAAAATTCGCTCATGGGAAACTCTGGCTAAGGCTATGAAAATCAGCACTAAGTGTACCCGAGATTACGCTGTGTCGCACCGATATATCAGACATTAAGCCGACGCCGCCATGGATAAGGTTTTCTCCATTTTCCGATAGCTTAAGGATTCCATCAAGTGCGCTCTGGTCACGGGCGAGTCGTTTAGATCGGCTAAGGTCAATGCGACTTTTAACACTCGGTGATAAGCACGAGCCGACAGCTTTAGCTTTTCTAACGCTTGCTGCATAAACTGCTTATCGTCGTCGCTTAACGCGCAGATGGTTTCCAATTGACGTCCGCTCAACAAGGCATTTTGTACGCCTTGTCGTGCTCTTTGACGCGCTACGGCTTGCTCAACGCGTTGGCGAACACTGGCACTGCATTCGCCCTCTTCTTGGGCATTCACCAACACATCAGAAGGCAAAGGCGGCACTTCCACGTGCAAGTCAATGCGATCTAAAAACGGCGCTGAAAGTTTTTTAAGGTATTTTTGGCTGGCGCTGGATTGGTAGTAGTCTTGTCCGCCGTTGTAAGCTTCGTTACTGGCATTCATCGCGGCCACCAGCTGGAATCTGGCAGGAAAAGTTACCTGACCACGGGCACGGGAAATATGCACTTCGCCGTTTTCCAATGGTTCACGCAACACTTCTAACACTTTACGATCAAATTCGGGCAGTTCATCAAGAAATAAAACACCACAATGGGCGAGGGAGGCTTCCCCCGGTTTAGGAATCGAACCACCACCCACTAACGCTGCGGCTGAACAAGAATGGTGCGGTGAACGAAAGGGGCGTTCTGACCAATGCCAGTCTGTGCCCATTTTTCGCCCTGCTACGGATTGCACTGAAGCAACGGCGAGCGCTTCGGCTTCTGTCATCGCGGGCATGATGCTGGGTAAACGTGACGCCAGCATGGTTTTTCCTGTACCCGCCGGCCCGATGAACAAGAGATTATGCCCACCTGCTGCTGCCACTTCTAAGGCCCGCCTTGCTTGGTATTGGCCTTTTACATCGCGCATGTCTTTGTGATCTATGGGTAAAGGCTCAGCAGGCTTAGAAACACAAGCGGGCAACTTGGTTTGTTTTAATAAATGGGCGGTGACCTGAGTCAGATGCTTAGCAAACACGGCATCGCCCTCTACTAATGCGGCTTCTTGCTGATTGTCTTCAGGCAAAATCAATTGGCGATTAGCATGATGACAGGCAATGGCGGACGGTAACAAACCCGGCACAGCGCGTATGTCACCCGACAGAGCCAATTCTCCAATAAATTCAATGTCACGCAGACTAATCTCACCAAGCTGACCAGATGCGGCTAGCACACTGATGGCAATAGCCAAATCGTAGCGTCCACCCTCCTTGGGCAAATCCGCGGGCGCTAAGTTGATGGTGACTCGACGTGTCGGCCATTCAAAATGACTATTGATAATCGCGCTGCGCACTCGATCTTTGGCTTCACGAACCGCCGCTTCCGGTAAACCCACAATATTTAGGGAAGGTAAACCGTTTGATATGTGGGTTTCTACCGTCACCAAGGGCGAAGAAACACCCACTCGGGCACGGCTGTATAAGGTGGCTAAACTCATGATCACTCCTTGATAAGGTTATTTCTTCTGGTGAAAAGCAATCCAGCGGTTCACGACACTCGTATAATAATAAACTGTTTTTAGAAACATCAAGTATAGTTTCCAAGCTTGACCATGGT
>CAZBUC010000296.1:0-3126 GCA_964494965.1 uncultured Maribrevibacterium sp. | reverse complement strand
CACATCTCCAGCTTTTAATTTCGGCGGCTTTGGAAGGTGGCCGCCGAAGCCGGCAAGCACATCACTAGATAATGTAGCTCGCTTAGCGTTCATTTTTCCCCGTTTTATCTCGTAACCCCTTTTATGTCAAATCGAACAAGGGTATAGCACTAGAGGAACTAATGGGAGGCTCCTTTAAGAAAAATCCTAAGACTCTTTGTGTATTAACATCTTGTGCCGCAATTACATGACTCTTCCAGTTTCGCCTATTACCTTTGAAGGGAATGGCAGCCTTGAATTCCTCATTCTTTCCCGAAATGTAGGTTCCACAAAGTAAGGGGTGTTCAGACTCAACTTGAAAGTCTTTACCAACATTATACTGCTCTCTACCCTTACCATAAGCGAAACTGTCTATAACATACCCCATTGAGTTCAGGAGTACAGCGTGAACTGGTATATCGTGCATATGAATAATGCGTCGCATAGCCGCATTATGCGAAGCACCCGTCACAAGTGACAAGGAAAAGACTGCCAAGGGAGAGTATCCCAATTTTACCAATTGTTCTTTAACAAGATGAGTTGGCATAAGTAGTAAGGCTGCCGCCTCATAGCAAAACCCTTCTTCATAATTTCTGGACACATCAGGCTTTTTATAAAAGAGATCATCAAGATTAGCTTTGAGTTCACCATCATGAGCACGCCAAAAAAGATGATGACTGATTTCGTGTAATCCAGTAAAGGCTACTCGAGCTGGTGGCGAAGTGACATCAAGCAAAATAACGGCTTCACCATTTGGTGTGTTGAAAGCTTTGTTGATGGTGGCAGGTCTAACTTCGATTTCGAGTACCTGAGCCAAATAGGTAAAGTCTAGATTGAACCCGTGCTCCTGGTGGAAGGTTTCAACAAATTGAAGAAAGGCTTTGCGTATTTGCCTAAGCGACGGGTCACTGTCTAGCCACACGCACCCATCATATTGATTTGCAAATCAGGACTTATGACAATTCTCACTTCAAAGAGCGTTTTAGTTCGAGAAAAATCCCTAGCCAATCGTCGCTTGTCTTAGGATATTTTCCTCGAAGGCGAATACCCATGAGCATTCGTTGCCAATCTGGATCAGTCAATTCTGGAAATTTGCTCTTGTAATCCGTCACAAACTTTTGAAGCAGTGGATGAAGCTCAAGCATGGCCGAACTCTCCTGAGTACCAGCCGTCAACTCTTCAAGGGTAACTTTGTAAAGCATGGTCAACTTGTTGAGTATTTCCAAACTAGGGTTCCCATCATCCGCTTCCAATCGGGAGAGGTATGCAATTGAGATATCTGCACCTTCTGCAGCTTTCCGAAGCGACAAATGTCGTTCTTTCCTAAATGTTCTTAACCGCTCACCAATCGTCATAACACCTCATTTGTTATACTTTAATATATGTTAACACATAAAACACTATACTATTGTGAAAAAGTGTGCTATTATAGTGAACGATTTTAATGAAACGGCTACTTTGGTAGAGTAGTTGTCAAATTCGAGGAGGCTTATGCCACTAACAAATTCCGGCCTGAAATATTATGATCACAACGTTTTGCGGCTCAAGCATGAAACGCGGACGACGTACACGGCTCAGGTCAATCGGCTCATCAGCAAGTTAACGGAAAAAATTCACGAACACACGAACTTGAGTGTTGCCAAGGTTGTAAAAGCAGGATCATTTGCGAAGCACACTATCCTGCGAAAGGGCGAGGGTCGGTCGGTTGATGTTGATGTCGCCTTCTACCTCAAAGGAGCTGATCCAAACTCTTCCGTTTCGGGTTTTAATCCTGACACACAAACGTTTGAGTCGGTGAGCCAACAAATCTATGATTTGTTAATTTCACTTTATCCAACAAAAGAACTTGGGGACTTTGAAATCCAGAAACGAGCTGCCACTGTCACGTTTGTTGGGACTGGTTTGGATGTAGATGTTGTTCCCATTATTGAAGACCCTCTTAATCCTACCTGCGGCTGGCAGTTCGGAACCGATGGTAGCAAAGTGAAAACGGATGTGCCTGGTCAACTCAAATTTATGAAAGACCGTAAAGATGCAGATGCATTGTTTCGCTCACTGGTGCGACTTATAAAGCAGTGGAGAAACCACCGAGAAGTACCTGGTCTTAAAGGGTACAGTATTGAACTTATCACCGCCTACGTGCTTGATAGAGATGGCATCGGTGACAGTCTCGAAGATCGCTTTTGCAAGGTGCTTCTGTATATCGCACAAACGGGGCTTAACGACACTTTATCCTTTCCCGAAAACACAAAGCCGCTAGGTGTCTTTAATGATCCAGTCAGAATTATTGATCCTGTGAACAGCCAGAATAACGTGGGTAGCAGAATAACTGAATCTGAGAAGCAAGAAATTATAGCGACAGCCCTCACGTCTTGGGAAACTGCACATTACGCATCCGTTGAAAACAAAACAGTATTGTGGAAAGAAATTTTTGGGCCGCGCTTTAAGGTGTGGGATTCAATGTCAGCGACAGTGGCCGCAACAACAACGTACAGCGTTACTGATATTGAAAACGTAATGCGAAACTTTGGCGCGGATTTACATATGATTGCCCAGAGTAGTAACACACGCACTCGAAGAGATGTAGATGATCTTATCCACGATATAACCCTCATGGCAAAGGAGGAATGTATTGATTTCGTAGATGTCACGCTTTTGAGTAACGGGCAGGAAGTTCGGGCAGTTAAGTATGTTATTAATGAAGATTCGAGCACCCTTACTTCAACACGCCCAGGTGGTGTTCTTTGGCCTTCGATTTTGGGTGCCTCCCTGCGTATCATCGTTGGTGGGAACTCAAAATGGCATTCAAATCCAATTGCTACAAATCGGCTTTATAAAACTTGGGGCTCAACCGATGTGGGAACCTCGCACAGTCAGTTGGCGACTTCAAGTGGTCGGAACTTTGTAAGTAATGGCTACGGTCTCGAGCGAAAGGATTATCAATAAACGATGCCAGAATTTATTATATTCGACAAAGAACTACCCTTGCCAGACAAGTCTATAAATCAACAAGAAAAAACGCTGCTAGGGTTTGAGCAACGCTATCAGAAAGTCAGCCGGCAATTAAATCTGTTAATGCACATTAACGAGCTTGATGTGTGGAGCCGA
>CAZBUC010000295.1:0-3139 GCA_964494965.1 uncultured Maribrevibacterium sp. | reverse complement strand
TGGTGGAATCTGGTGAACAAGCCATGCTCTCTCAAGTGGCAAGAAGTGTAAAACGCGACAACTTTATCGTGTTTCTTGCCTGGGAGCCTCATCCAATGAACGTAAATTTTGACCTAAAATATCTAACAGGTGGCGACGAATATTTTGGCCCTAATTACGGTGGTGCAACCATTCGCACCCTAACTCGTAAAGGCTATTCAGAGGAGTGCCCCAATGTTGGTAAACTGTTAAATAATCTCGAATTTACCCTAACAATGGAAAACGAAATCATCGACTCAAGTGAAAAGCCAGAACAAGCAGCGGCAAATTGGATCAAGGCTCACCCAGAAGTACTTGAAAAATGGCTGCAAGGCGTGACCACTTTTGAAGGAAATCCTGCATTGCCGGTCGTGAAAAAACAACTGGACATACTGTAAACGCACACCTTTAAAACAAAAAGCCGACTGCTTTTTAACAGGCGGCTTTTTTGCTTTACTTAGGTGAACCAGAGCAATGTTTGAATAAAAAAGCTACTGACGTGTTAAGCGGTCATTCCCCAATACTAGAGGCATTGTTGAACGATAAGGATTGATATCCAAACCGCCACGTCTTACGTAACGAGCATAAACCGTTAAGCTTTCAGGTTGGCACTGACGCAAAATATCAATAAACATTCGCTCAACGCATTGCTCGTGAAAGTCGGTATGTTCACGGAACGAAATAACATATTTCAGCAAGCTTTCATGACAAATCTTAGTGCCTTTGTATTCAATAAACACCGAACCCCAATCAGGTTGATTGGTTACAGGGCAATTGGATTTCAGAAGATGGCTGACCAAACGTTCTTCGACCACACCCTGAGAGGCGTCGACCGTGAGAAGATCTGCATTAGGATGATACTCGGAGACCTCGATGTCTAATTCATCAATGCAATAATCTGGCGTCATCACGACTAAGGACGCCATGTTATCAACATCACGGATGAAAACCGTTACCGGTGCGCACGCCGCATCCGACAAATCTTTTTCCAAGAGAGCCTGAACTTCCTCAACGGATTCATAGCGCATCTGATTTAGAGAATTAAGGTACAGCTTAAAAGATTTAGACTCAATAATATTTGGCGAATCGCAGGGCAGACGAAACTCAGCCAAGGCCGCTATCGGCTTCCCCTTCGCATTCAACCAAGATACTTCATACGCATTCCAAATATCTTCACCATAGAAAGGCAAACGCTCTGTCTCAATGCCCATCTCAGCCCATTTATCTACTCTAGCGATGGGGTAAAGCAACCCTGCATCGTACTCGGACACATACTCAGTTTGTTGACCTAGCGGTAAAAAGCCCATATCTACTTCCTCAATTCCTAATACCTTTGCCTTGATTAAGCAAACGTAGACCAAATCCAAACAACACCACAATAAATACACTGACAATAACCAGCGCCCAATACACGTTAATGTCCGAAACGCCTAAAATCCCGTAACGAAATGCGTTTACCATATAAAGAATAGGATTTAAAAGTGACACGGATTGCCAAAAGTCTGGCAATAAATCAATCGAGTAGAAAACACCACCAAGATAAGTGAGGGGCGTTAAAATAAAAGTTGGTACAATCGAAACATCGTCAAAGCTTCGCGCATAAATCGCATTAACAAACCCGCCCAAAGAAAACATAATGGCGGTTAACCCCACAACAAGGACAGTCAGAAACAAACTTTCAAGAGCAAAGTCAGTAAAGAAAAACGACAACACAGTTACGATCAGGCCAACGCACAATCCGCGTGCCACACCACCGAGTGTATAACCCATTAGAATGACCCAATTCGGCGTGGGAGACACTAATAATTCTTGAACACTATGCTGAAACTTAGCGGAAAAAAACGACGAAGACACGTTTGAATAAGCATTGGTAATGACAGACATCATGATGAGACCTGGCACAATATATTGCATATAGCTAAAGCCCCCCATTTGCCCAATTCGCTCGCCAATTAAATTACCAAAAATAGCAAAATACAGCGTCATAGTGATCGCTGGGGGCAACAGCGTTTGTGGCCAAATGCGCGTAAAACGACGAATTTCTCTGACCAAAATAGTATAAAATGCAATCCAAATTTCTGAGTTTTTCATCGAGTTAGCCTTTGATTAGTTTTACGAAGAGCTCTTCGAGTCTATTTGATTTATTGCGCATGCTCACCACATTGACAGAGATGGCATCCAGCGCTTTAAAAATAGCATTGATAGACTGCCCTTTTACTACTTCCACCTCAACGGTACCGCCGTCTTTGCTAACCGACACATTGAACTCTGGTAATGACCAGCCCTCAGGTAAGCTAGCATCCAAATCTAAGATAAAGGTTTCTTGATTTAACGTTTTTAGCAAGGCTTTGATACTGGTGTTTTCAACAATTTCACCCGCATTAATAATGGCAATATTCCGACACAACTGCTCAGCCTCTTCTAAATAATGGGTCGTCAAAATGATCGTCGTCCCCTGCTCATTCAGATTTTTAATAAAAGCCCACATGGACCGGCGTAACTCAATATCCACACCAGCTGTCGGCTCATCTAAGATCAACACTTCTGGCTCATGAATTAGGGCTCTTGCAATCATCAAACGCCGCTTCATCCCACCAGATAACATACGAGACTGAACGTCTTTCTTCTCCCAAAGGTCAAGCTGCTTTAGATATTTCTCGGCCCTCTGCGCTGCAACCGCTTTTGGAATGCCGTAGAAACCCGCTTGCGTGACAACCACGTTAAATACGGTTTCGAAGACATTAAAATTGAATTCTTGCGGCACAACCCCTAAATATTTTTTGGCCTTGGCAAAATCTTGATCTACATCCGTACCAAAAATAGACACCTTACCTGCTGTCTTATTCACTAAAGAACATAAAATGCCTATGGTGGTTGATTTGCCAGCGCCATTTGGGCCGAGAAGAGCAAAGAAATCACCTTTCTTAACCTTAAGATCAATCCCTTTTAGTGCCTCAAAGCCACCATCATAGCGCTTTTTAAGGTCACTAATTTCGATTGCATATGTCATAATTAAAGCTCTCATACGGCTACTGCCGATTAAATCGTTACTTTATTTGAATAGGGCTTTACGTGGAATCACGCACACAATACATACTGGATGCATTTGCAGATTTGCGTC
>CAZBUC010000294.1:0-3153 GCA_964494965.1 uncultured Maribrevibacterium sp. | reverse complement strand
GCATCAGTTTGCTCCACCACACAAATTGGTCGTGGAAAAATTTGACGATTACTGGGGGAAAAAAGCCACTATTCCCTACGCAAGCTATTTAACCGGCCACCGTGTTGAGAGCCGCGTGTTACAGGCGCGCAGTGGTCAAGCAGATATCGTGTTTGGTTTAGACCCTGCCAGTATTCCTTCTCTGAAGCGTTTGCCAAATTTAGCTCTGTATTCCAATGCGATTCCTCGAACCATTGTTTTGAAGGTAAACAGTGGTCATCCATTTTTAAATGATGTGAGTGCGCGTCAAGCCCTGAGCATGGCGATCAACCGTCAAGGGATTGCCAATGGCATACTGCGCACGCCAGGGTCGGAAGCCGAGCAGCTAATGCCAGCTTTCTTATCCAATTGGCACCTTAATAATCTAGACAGTCATAATCAAGCACAGGCAATGAATGCAGATGCTTTGTTGTCGTCATTAGGTTGGAAAAAGAATGCCCAGGGAATGCTGGAAAGAGATGGACAGACGTTTGAGTTAACTCTGATCACCTATGCAGATCGTCCAGAGCTTACTACTGTCGCTACCGCCATCCAAGCTCAATGGCAGGCAATTGGTATCAGTACCAAGGTTGAGGTCACCAATTCCAGTGCGATTCCGATGGGCCATCAAGACGGCTCCTTAGAAGTGGCTTTGATGGCGCGTAACTACGGCTTTATTGCCGATCCGTTGGGGGTGATGTTGTCGGACTTTGGCGCTAACGGTGGCGGAGATTGGGGGGCAATGAATTGGAATAATGCGGAATTGAGCCAGCTCTTGCTATCACTTGAGCACACAGCAGACCCCAAGCAATACCGAGACATTGCCCAGCGTAGTGCGCAGTTGATTTATAACGAGCGTCCTATGATCCCTGTCACTTTTTATGTGCAGCAAACCTCAGTGAATAAGCGTGTCGCAGGCTTTCGGTACGATCCTTTTGAGCGCAGTTTCTTTTTGAATGACATGGAGTTTGTTAAGCCATGAAGGCCATGCTGTTAAAAAGAGCCTTGCAGTTAGTGACCGTGGTTTGGGGCGTTGGCACCTTGACCTTCATTCTAATGCGTTCTTTACCGGGAGACATGGCCTATCGGATCGCCGCGAGTCGTTATGGTCAAGACAATGTGAATTCTGAAGCAGCGGCGTTAGTTCGAGAAGAGTTAAATTTGGATCAAGGCGCTTTTGCGGCGTATTGGCACTGGTTAGTGGACTTGTTGCAATTTAATTTAGGTCACTCTTTGGTGAGCGGCGCTCCTGTTACTGAGATTGTGCACCATATGTTGGGGCACTCACTGTTGCTGGCCTTGGCGGGTTTATTGGTGTCGATACTGATTGCGGTGCCAGTGGGTTTGTTGTGCGCTTGGCGTGGTAATCCACTAGATTCTGTATTTATGGGCTTATCGAGCATGATACGGGCGATTCCCGTGTTTGTGCTCGGTGTAGTATTTATCTTGTTGTTTGCTTTGCATTGGAATTGGTTTCCGGTGGCAGGATTTGGAACACCAGCGCACTTAGTGCTGCCTGCATTGACACTGGCGCTAAGCTTAGCAGCGGTGTCAAATCGGGTGGTAAGGGATTCTGCTAAACACACTTTCCAAGCGGCGTTCTATCAATTTTCTAAGGTCAAAGGTTTGTCTGCTTGGCAAACCTTTCGGCGACATGGGGCGCGCAATATCGCCGTGCCAGTGGTGGCATTTTTTGGTATTCAATTGGTTAGTATGATTGAAGGGATTGTGATGATTGAGTCGTTGTTTTCTTGGCCAGGCATTGGTCATGGTTTGGCTCACGCGATTTTTGCCCGAGACATTCCTGTCATACAAGGGGCGGCTTTGGTAATGGGGATCTTGTTTGTCGCCTTGAATACCTTGGTGGACATGCTGTGTTTGTGGATTGACCCAAGGGGAGTAAGACAGTCATGACGCGAATAATGACAAGGTCTCAGTGGGCAGGTTTGAGTGTATTGCTTGGCTTATTGGTGTTTTCTTTTATGGGAATGGTCTTCTCGCCGTATAGCATTTCTCAGCAGGATTTAAATGCCGTTTTAGATCCGCCTTCTATGGTTCACTGGCTGGGTACCGATCATTTTGGGCGCAGTATGTTTACGCGCATGGCACACGCGGTGGGTTTGTCATTCGCCTTGGGAATTTTGTGTGTGGTGACGTCTTCTTTACTAGGAACGGCCTTGGGTGTTTGGGCTGTCTGGGGGGGTAAAAAAGTCGATTCTGCCTTAGGCGTGGTGGTCAATATTCTATTGGCCTTGCCGGGTCTAGTGGTTGTGCTTTTATTCGCGGCCATTGTACCTGGGTCGTTTTGGATACTGTATTTGGCGATTTCACTGGTGCAATGGGTAGAGTATTTTCGAGTGGTTCGTGCCATTACGCAAAATGTCATCGAAAGCCCAGCTAGGCAGTCTTCACAGATGATGGGGTTTGGTCGTTGGTATCAATTTAAACGCCATATTTGGCCAGCCATTGCCCCTTCTGTCTTTACCTTGGCGGCATTTGGCGGCGCTAATGCCATTTTGACTATGGCGTCGTTGGGTTTTGTGTATGTAGGGATTCAACCACCATTAGCCGAGTTGGGTCTGATGACAGTGGAATTATTCCCATTTTACAGTGATGCCCCTTGGTTACTGGCTCAACCTTTAGTCGTTATTGCCTTGATGGTATTTGGGTTTCATTTGTTGGCAGGAAAACGGGTATGAGTGTATTGCTAAAATTAACCGATGTGGCTGTGTACGTGGGTGACACTTGTTTGCTGGAGCCCATCTCGTTGGAACTAAAACAAGGCGTGCCACTGACTATTTTGGGGCAGACTGGTTCTGGAAAGAGTCTGCTGGCTCAAGCGGTTATGGGATTATTGCCTGCAACATTGACTCTTAAGGGAGAAGTGGAGGTGTTTGGGAAACCAATGTCTCTCAGCGAGCGTCAGTCGTTATGGGGGCGAGAAATGGTTATGCTCCCCCAAGAACCTTGGCATGCATTAGATCCGTTAATGAAGGGCATTCATCAGGTGGCTGAGGTATATCAGCATGTACAAGGCCAATCTTATCAGCAAGCCATGGCTTGTGCGGCGCAAGATTTACAACAAGTTGGCTTAGCCGACAGTGCTGATAAACGGCCCGGTCAGTTATCCGGTGG
>CAZBUC010000293.1:0-3175 GCA_964494965.1 uncultured Maribrevibacterium sp. | reverse complement strand
TTGGCTTGGTGAAGGGAAACATTTGGATTCGATCCGACATCGCCATTCGAACCACACATAAGAACCCCATTTTACTCGAAATACAGTCACCAAGATTACAATATCTTGATATCTATTTACCGACGATTTTCGGGAGTCAAGTCCAAGCTGAATTGGGTGGCGCTCGACCTTATAACAACAAGCAAATCAAAGCACCTCACTATGCTTTTGTAATACCAACCAACACCCCCTCCGTATTTACGGTATTTATTAAGATGTCGTCCCATCTGCCTATTAATGCAGAAATAGAACTGAAGACACTGTCTGAACTCAGCCAGGGTGCCCAACAAGATCTAACACTAACGGGTATCATGATTGGCATTTTACTCACCTTGTTTATCGGCAACCTATTTTTCTTTGTAAAAACCTCACACCCAATGTATTTAATTTACGGCATGCTCTTAATTGGCATTACCGTTTTACATCTATCCCTGCATGACCTGGTGTCACATTTTTTTCCCAACAGCATTAATGTGCAAGAACGTGTTTACAATTTAACGGCTTTATCCTGCCTAAGTGCGATCGCTTTTTTTTCCCGGCTGTATCTGGATACAAAAAACTATTTACCACGAATGGACAAACTGCTCATTCTGGCCGGCTCAATCAATGGCCTAATGGCGCTGGTTTACACTTTTTCTCCCGTTACACCCAGCATCATACTATTGTCCGTTATTGCCGTTTTAACGGTGTGTGTTTTAACAGCCCACGCCGTCACCTCGTCGATAAATAACTTACCTTATTCTGGGTATTACCTGGTCGCAAGGATAGTGTTACTAACTGGACATTTCTGCTGGCTCATGTCTGTATACGGCTTTGTTCCAAGCGCTACGCTTTATAAATGGGGCTTAACGGGGACGATTATCATTGAGGCTATTATCCACTTTGCTGGCATGATTGCTCAATCAACGTCTATTTTTAGGCGTCAGCTCAATAAAACTTCGGCATCACAAAATGAAATAGCGGATCTCTTGTCTGATATTTCCAGCCGACTCAGACGCCAAACCAATATTATTGATGGTGACCTAATTCACCTTGAGAAAACACTGACTCATAGTGGGAGCGACAGTCATCTTTCAAACAGTTTAAGGGCCAATAAAAATGTAAAAAACCTGATTGATCGAGTTGATCTACTCAACGAGATTTATGAAAACACACCAACAGATCAGCCAACACCAATCGCCCTAAACCAGTTAATTGATAACGCTTACAACAAGGTACAAAACCTAGATCAAGACAATTCTCTAATAGAAATAAACACCCATAAAATAGAACAAGTCGAGATTTTACAGCACGCCCCCATCTTGCAACACCTTATTGAAAGCCTTTTGCTTGAATGTAAACACTTTACCGATCAAGTGCTAACCATGGACATAGAACGGCAAGAAATGAATCGCGAAGGCATCACTGAACTCGTTTTATGTTGTCACCCTATCCCAAGAAGAGTTCGCACCAACAACACGAATTTTGACCTTGGCATGCACTACATCACCATACTATGTCAGCATTTAAATGGGAAAATGGTACTCAACGAAGAGGATGACTTACAAAAAATCACACTGTTTGTCCCCATTCGCACCCACATCCGCCCAACTCCAAACAACCTGGCGTCACAACACCCATTTGACATTATACTGCTTGGTCAAACGGATGAAAATTTACAAAAATCCCTGGCTATGCTGCAAAGTCAGAGCAATAAAATTGAACACTTTTCGTCACTTGAGCGCTTACTTGAACAACTAGATCCACCCACCACGCGTGACTCAGGACTTATCTTGCTTGTGTTTGATAATGGGGGACACATCCCCCATATAACACAACAAAAGCTGTTGCCCATGATGCGAAACGAAGACCAATGCTTACTGATAAGCGACAATGTCAAAATGTCACTTGATTACGCGAAAAAACTTGGCTTTGATGATTTTCTTACCTGCGATGAATTGGACGATCAATTAAAACAACGTTTTTCGCGCCTCGTACAAAAAGGTGATAGATTAAAGAAAGCGCCCTTGTCACGGATCAATCCTTCACGCAAAGTACCTTGATACCATCCAACATACACTGAATAATACAGCGAGGAAAAAACAACATGGATTGCTTATTTTGTAAAATAGTCAATGGCGATATCCCTGCCAATGTCTTATTCGAAGATGAAGATGTCATTGCCTTCGAAGATATCATGCCTCAAGCACCCATCCATTTCTTAGTCATTCCAAAGCGTCATATCAGTACCTTAAATGACCTAACTGATGCGGACGCCAACGTGGTTGGCAAATTGCCCATTACAGCGGCCAAAGTCGCCAAACAAAAAGGGATTGCCGACAACGGATACCGTGTGGTGATGAATTGTAATGAGGCCGGTGGTCAAACCGTCTATCATATTCATATGCATGTGCTCGGTGGCCGCGCAATGACTTGGCCCCCTGGTTAACTTAACGACATTCAAAGAGGAATACCTATGCTTTCTTTTATAGACAAAGCGGTTTTGCAACTTGATAGAGCCCTACAAACGCTCGTTCCTCGTGCAGCAACGTCATCTCGTCCATCCCCCGCTCTGCTACTCGATGAAGTCGAACTAACAGAGAAAGAACGCAAGCATTCTGCAGGATTGATGCGAATAAACCACACGGGCGAAGTGTGTGCTCAGGCGCTGTATGCCGGCCAGGCTACAACAGCCAAGCTTGCAAAAGTACGCCAAGATATGCAACACGCTGCAGACGAAGAAATCGACCATCTTGTGTGGTGCGAACAACGCCTTTACGATCTTGGCAGCCAACCTAGTATTTTAAATCCTTTTTTCTATGGTGCCTCTTTTGTGATCGGGGCCGGAGCTGGCTTAGTCAGCGATAAACTAAGCCTTGGATTTGTCGCCGCCACTGAAGATCAGGTTTGCACACATTTAGACAAACACATGGCAGAACTTCCAAAAAGCGATTTAAAGAGCAAAGCTGTGTTAACTCAAATGCATACGGATGAAGCAAAACATCGAGCCATGGCATTGCAAGCAGGTGGATACGAGTTTCCTCAGCCTGTTATGGCCGTCATGACTCATATTTCTAAAGTCATGACCACAACAACTTACCGGATTTAATCATGAACAGAGACTTACATTCCATTCGTCGAGACTATCAGTTTGAAG
>CAZBUC010000292.1:0-3179 GCA_964494965.1 uncultured Maribrevibacterium sp. | reverse complement strand
GTTTGGTATTTGGAGCTTTTAGGCACAACAAAAGCACCGAAATCACCTACCACAGCAGCGATTGGCGTTAGGTCGCGAAAGGACTGAGGAAAAACTTTAGATAAAGAGCTAATAACGATAGGGGTAGAGTTCACCATCAAGGTACCATGACTTTGATCGGCTTTTTCAATCAAGTTTGCAATGGCTTTACCGCCACCACCACCTGATAGGTTTTCGAAGGAGGCTCTTTCAATTAAGCCTGATTTAGTTAGGGCTTCACCAACGCCACGAGCCGTACCATCCCAGCCACCACCAGCGCCGCCGGGGATGAGGAAATGGATCTCGTCAACGGCAGCATTAGCCGATCCCATGCAAAGCGTCGACGCAAGAGCCGCTGCCAATAGAGTAACTTTATTTCGAGCAAGAAATTTAGATAACATGTTATAGCCTCATTTTGTTTTTATAATGTGTTACGTAATTAAATATATTCGGCTGTTGCACGATTACAAATAATTTGGCATTAAAGGCTATATAATACTTTAACGCCATTCTGTTCATTTTGTTCACAGGCGATTTGACCGAACCTTAGTTAGTATAGACATTATAAAGAGCAAATGAGAGATGAATAACCCGATGCGTAATTTTAAACTCAAAACTCGCATGACCCTCATTTTAGGTCTAATGGCGCTGATGCAAACGGGTATCTTAGGGGTCTTTGCTCTAAACTACTTGTATCAATCACTTGAAGAGCAGGTGGCAGAGCGTGCGCTAAACGTCGCAAAGACCATCGCTGTTATGCCTGAAATTGTGAGTGCCATCGAAGCGCAAGACAGTCAGTATCTTCAGCCTCTTAGCTTGCAATTAGCGAAAACAACCAACGCCCGTTTTGTCGTTATCGGTGATAGCAAGAGTATCCGTCTGTCCCATCCAACCCCTGCCCGCATAGGTCTGCCTATGTATGACGATGAAGGCGATTTTAATGAGCCAGCCCTACTAGAAGGCTTGGCTTATGTGCAAAAAGCGATGGGAAGTTTAGGGTCATCTATCCGTGGCAAAGCCCCTGTTTTTGATCGTTCTGGTCAGGTGATTGGGGTTATTTCTGTAGGTTTTATGCTGGATGCTGTGGACACCATCACAGCGCGCTATCGAACCACTCTATTGATTGCCATTTTAGGCGCTTTTTTGATCAGTGTTTTAATTGCATTCTGGTTTGCTAACCACTTTAAAAAAGCCATTTTTGGCTTAGAACCTGAGCAGATTGGGCTGTTATTTGAAGAGCGCAATGCCACGCTAGAATCCATTCGTGAGGGTATTATTGCCATTAACGCGGATGGGATCATCACCACGTTCAACCGTGCAGCATTGCATACATTAAATCTTCAAGATAAAACCCTGTTACTGGGTAAGCCCATTCACAGTATCTTGCCTGATAGCCAAATGTTGAAAGTGCTGGCATCTGGTGAGCCGCAATTTGATGAAGAGTTTTGGTTAAATG
Organism: uncultured Maribrevibacterium sp.; assembly: GCA_964494965.1. Lineage (GTDB taxonomy): Bacteria > Pseudomonadota > Gammaproteobacteria > Pseudomonadales > Marinomonadaceae > Marinomonas. Next base: position 1,705 of record CAZBUC010000292.1, on the reverse strand, counting down.
GTTCTTGTTTTATTACTAACCGTCTTCCAGTGCGTCAAGACGACAACATCATAGGCGTGGTATCCAGTTTTCGCCCAAAAGACGAGCTTGACATGGTTAGTCGTCAGCTTACCAAGATTCGACAATACGCCGACAGTCTTCGCAGTCAAACCCATGAATATTCCAACAAACTGCATACGATTGCGGGCTTAATACAAATTGGCGCCACCAAAGAAGCGCTCGCTCTTATTGGCCAAGAAACGGAAAACCATCAAACGCTGATTCATTTACTTGTTGCAGCAGTACCAGATCCGATCCTCGCGGGCTGTTTATTAGGCAAATACAATCGAGCCAGTGAGTTGGGCTTGCTGTTATCCATTGACCCAGACAGCCACATGACCGATATTCCTTTACACATAGCCCGTGAGCAATTAGTTAGCATCATTGGTAACTTGTTAGACAACGCCTTTGAAGCCACCTTGTCCCATACGGGAGCAGGTGGCGTGGTGAGTTTAACCATGACAGATTTAGGTAACGACTTGATCTTTGAGATAGAAGATCAAGGCGCCGGCATCTCGCCAGAAGATCAAGAGCGTATTTTTAAAAAGGGCGTGACGAGTAAGGATGAACTTGGGCATGGTATTGGCTTGCATCTTGTTAGCACGTTTTTAATGCGCATGGGGGCGACGGTCACCATTGAGCCTGGAGAAAACGTCGGCAGCCGATTTACGGTCTACATACCGAAAAATACACCTAGCACCGACCGAACAATAATAGAAAAGGTGAGTGAATGAGTTCTAAAATACGGGTAGTGATTGTAGAAGATGATTTACAAATAGCCGAAATTCAAAAACGATTTTTAGAGCGGATTGAAGGGTTTGAATTAGTGGGATTGGCTCATGGTCTGGAAGAAGCCCGTGATCTAGTCGACATATTGAAACCAGAATTATTACTTCTCGATGTGCATTTCCCTAAAGGCAATGGCTTAGAATTATTACGAGATCTCAGAGCGCATGATTCTCCCACCGACGTGATACTGATCACCGCCGCTAGAGAAACTGAAACATTGCGCGCGGCGTTACACGGTGGGATATTCGATTATATTCTCAAGCCTTTGGTTTTTGAGCGCTTAAAAGATGCGCTTACTAACTACGCGGCTCATTTTGAAAAATTGCATGCGATGAGCACACTGGTGCAGGTTGATGTGGATAAGCTTTTACCACGTAGTTCGTATTCTTCCTCAGCCCAAATGGCCCCGCAATTGCCCAAAGGGATTGACGGATTAACCTTAGGAAAAGTGCTTGATGCCATCAATGAAACAAATGCCCCATTAAACGCCGAAGATGTCGGTAAACAAATTAACGCCAGTCGAACCACCGCAAGAAGATATTTAGAACACCTTGTGAGTCGAGGTGAGTTGGTGGCCGAGGTCAGTTATGGCAGTGTGGGGCGTCCTGAACGACGTTACCAAAAAAAACACTAACGCGTTAAGTGTCTTTTTTGATGGTTCCTTTCTTATTAGCAAGCCAGACAAATTGATAAGGCATCAGAGTCACTTTACCGAGATGATCATGATAAACATGCTCGGAAACCAGATCTGTCCAGTCATCGGTGGCAATAAGATTGAGTTCAGACAAGTTAAAGTTTTGCGGCTGGTCTGTCATGTTATACACGGCAAACAGGCTTTGTCTCCGGTCTAAACTTTGGCGCCAGAAGGCGAATAGAT
>CAZBUC010000291.1:0-3197 GCA_964494965.1 uncultured Maribrevibacterium sp. | reverse complement strand
CTGAGTCGCGTTTGATTGCCGCTGTAGGTGTGCAAGATTTGGTGATTGTCGAGACCGCGGATGCGGTCTTGGTGATGGATAAAAATAACGCCCAAAATGTGAAGAAGATTGTTAAGCGTATTCAAGCAGAAGGCCGTCAGGAGCACATGTATCACACGACAGTTCATCGTCCTTGGGGTACCTATCAGACGGTCGACCTTGGGCATCGCCATCAAGTGAAACGTATCATGGTGAAACCCGGCGAGAAATTAAGCGTGCAGATGCATCATCATCGTGCCGAGCATTGGGTGGTGGTGTCGGGTACGGCGAAAGTGCTCAATGGCGAACATGAGATATTGTTAACGGAAAACGAATCTACCTATATTCCGGTGGGCGTGGTTCATGCCTTGGAGAACCCTGGCAAGATTCCACTAGAGCTGGTGGAAGTGCAGTCGGGCAGTTATTTAGGTGAAGACGATATTGTGCGTTTTAGTGATCGCTATGGTCGTTGAGTAATAAATAGATATGAGTAAAGAAGTAATAACTTAGCGATAATCTTTCGCCAAAGAAAACTGAAAAAGGTATCTTTTTTGTTACTAGTGGGCCTATATGGTGCGATTTTTGTTGGTATCGTTTTGCTGAGTTTGCTTGTTGATTTTAAGGTATCCAACTTTGAAATGGGTAATTGATCAGTCATTTTGTCTCATGTAGTCATGAGTTGTTACTAGATAAAATATTTCTTATGTAAGCCAAAAAGCAAGGGTTTATTTTGCGATTAATTTACCTTCAGGTAAACTAGGCGTCCCAGCAAGTGACTCCCTATAATTCAAGTAAGTGATTGAGGAAAAGTAATGCAGCAAACAGGCTTGTCAAACAAGGTAAGCGACGTGTCGTTGATCAGTAGCAAGGATATTGACTCAAGGGATATTCTAATAGCGCTTTGGAAGGGTAAATTTATTATCGCTGCTGTTACCGTAGTCTGTGCTGCCATTGCCGTAGTATATGCTCTTACAGCTAAACAGGTATGGATAACACAAACTGTCATTACTCATCCGCAAGTTAGTGACTTTTCAGCCTATCGACAAATGGTAAGTGACTATCAACCTATATTTGATGTTTATCAAGACGATGGCACTGTATTGGTCAGCGATAAGTTAGACGATATCGTTTTACCGAAAACACTTTTTGATGTTTTTATTCAGCAGTTTGAGTCTCGTGCCAATAAAAGAGCCTATATAGCAAATAACGTCGAGTTTCAAAGAGAGCTTAGTCAAATTAAAGAGGATGCTCAAGGTAGTACAGAAAGAGATATTAGGGAGCAAGAAGCTCGATTATATGGTGAATGGTACGCAAAACTGGCTGCTGTTCCAATTAAGCTCGCTGATCAAGAAGTCAATCAATACACATTGCAAGGCCAATTAAGTACCGCAGATGACAGTTATATGTTTCTGACAGGATATATTGATTTTGTTGCGGAAAAGTCTCGATCTATCGCTGTGGCGAATTTTTCTTCAGTTGTTTCTAGTAAGAGAAGTGAAATAGCACAGCAACAAGCACTATTCACAGATCAAGCCAGAAGTCGTCTGCTAAATGAGCGTGCGCAGGCTCAGTATGCCTTAGAAATAGCGCAGGCTGCTGGGCTTGACAAGCCTCAACAAAATTTGAATGGTGAGGAATTGTTTGCAATTAATATTGGAGCAGATGCGCTGGCTGCTAAAGTCAAAGTGTTAAATGGCCTTACAGAATTGAGTATCATTGAGCCAAGACTTCATCAGCTGAGTGCTAAATTTGATCTACTTAACAACCTGACAATTAACCCTAATGTTAGTTTTAATACCTTTCAGTTTGTTGAAAGTCCTGAGAAGCCTGTTAGTCGTACTTCGCCAAAACGTCCTCTAATTGCTATATTTGGAGCTGTACTGGGTGGTATTTTTGGTGCAATTATTGTTCTTATTCGTGCATTTTCACCTAAGACAGAATACTAACACATTAATAATATGACGTTTGGTATTGAGTGTAATATGAGTCATCATGCTTTGAAGGTCAAACACCTTAGTAATGAATTGGGTGTGTCTTTTGGCACAAGCGGTGTGCGTGGTTTGGTCAAGGATTTAACCCCTGAGCTTTGCTTTGCGTTTGTGCGCTCTTTTCTTAAGGAAGTTTGCCCTTCTGCTTCAGGTGTGGCGGTGGGGGTGGATTTACGTCCGAGCAGCCCAGCTATTGCCAAGGCAGTGCTGTTGGCCGCTGATTCTTTTGGCGCCAACATTGTGTTTTGCGGGGCTTTGCCTACGCCGGCTTTGGCGTTTTATGCTATGCAAAATAGCATGCCAGCGGTGATGATCACGGGCAGTCATATTCCTTTTGATCGCAACGGTATTAAGTTCTATCGCCCCGATGGCGAAATCAGTAAAGCCGACGAAGTCGCGATTATGGACGGTATCGTGACGGTGCCTGAAACCCTTTCTGAGCAAGTTGCTCAGTTGGCTTTGCCTAATGTAGATGACGCTGCAATGGCGCTTTTTAAACAGCGTTACACCTCGCTTTTTCCTTCGACTATGTTGCAAGGCAAACGCATCGGCGTCTATGAACATTCCAGTGTCGCCCGTGATCTGATCAAAGCCTTGTTATGCCATTTTGGCGCTGACGTGGTGTCGTTAGAGCGTACCGAGACATTTGTGCCGATCGACACGGAAGCCGTGTCGGAAGAGGATGTTCAAAAAGGCTTGAATTGGTCTAAAGAATATCAGTTGGATGCCATTATCTCCACAGACGGTGATGGCGATCGCCCACTGATCGCCAATGAACGCGGCGAATGGTTGCGTGGTGATATTCTGGGTGTTTTGTGTGCGGACTACCTGGCCGCAACGCATGTTGCCGCGCCAGTGAATGTGAATACGGTGCTTGAGTTGAGAGGGGCCTTGCAAAACCCCGTCAGAAAAACGCTACGCACTCAAATTGGTTCCCCTTATGTGATTGCCGGTATGGAAACACTGTTACAGCAAGCCCCAGAGGCTCGATTGGTGGGTTATGAAGCCAATGGCGGTTTTCTAGTAGGGGCGGATTTTGTGGTGAACGGGCAAACATTACACGCATTACCAACGCGCGATTCCGTATTACCTGCTTTAATTGTATTAGCAATGTCGTTTGAACAAGAGCGTCCTATTAGCCAATTGACGGCTGAGTTTCCTGCGCGCTTCACTGCGAGTGATCGTATTAAA
>CAZBUC010000290.1:0-3206 GCA_964494965.1 uncultured Maribrevibacterium sp. | reverse complement strand
ACGCCCCTCGAACAAGCCCTGCTAGACCACCTGCGCCAACTCCCCCCGAAAAGCAGCAGGAAGTCCTCGACTTCGCCGAATTTCTGCGGCAGAAGGTGCAGTATAGACCGGAGCTAGACAAGCGTTGTCGTCCGCATCTGCGCCCAACGAGCGACTCCTGGAAAGTGGACGAAACCTACGTGAAAGTTAAAGGGGAATGGAAGTATCTTTATCGAACCGTAGATTCCAGCGGTCAGACCTTGGACTTTATGGTGAGTGCTAAGCGCGATGCCAAAGCGGCTCAACGCTGTTTCAAAAAGGCTTTGAGGGCAAACCATCCCCAAATGCCACGGGTCATCAACGTCGATAAGAATGCCGCTTATCCTTCGGCGGTGGATGACCTCCAAGCGGATGAACTCCTTTCAGAAGAGACTGAACTGAGACCGGTCAAGTATCTCAACAACCGGATTGAGCAGAACCATCGCCGCATCAAGCGCCTGGTCAATCCGGGATTGGGCTTCGGCTCCTTCAATACGGCTCGACGCACCCTCAAAGGGTACGAAGCAATGGCCATGATCCGCAAAGGACAGATCCAAAATGTTGATCAAGGGGATATGACAGGGCAGATCTCTTTCATCCACCAAATCTTCGGTATCGCTGCATAGATATGGATAAGAAAGAGGGATTTCATACTCTAATGTTGTTTTTGCGACAGAATCGGTAGGTTTGGCTTTATTCGCTTTGATGTTTTCGGTGGCCAGCGGGTCAGCGCTCGCATTACAGTCAGGGTTGATTTTGCTTAAGTGGGATTCTCAAAAAAACAACGCCGCGCCAGATGCTGGATCTGATTAATAATATTCGCTACTCCCCAAAATTGCTGGAGAAGTTTTTGCTGGAAGTTGAGAGCTTTAAGGGAAGTCGGGTTTAGGTCATACTGTTTATCTTTTGTGATGCTGGGCTAAATAGTTTTATGTTTCAGTCAGTTCATCTCAGGTAAATTTTGTAAAAAATATTACATCTAGCTTGGGTTCGGAAATTTGTGAATAGTAGCGTTACATACAGTTCATATATGATATAGGTCTTACAAAAAATTTGTGAAACGAAGAAGTATTCGTGAAGATACGAATATTTCATTTTCAAAGTAATTGTGCATCAGGTCATAGTTAGAAAGATATCAATGTTTTATAAAGCCCTCACCAAAACTGTGTTTTGGCGTTTTTTTCCCTAAGGAGGGCTTAAAATATGTCAGATAGCACTATAAAGCGTCAAGTAATGGAATTTGTAGAGCAAAACGCTCCTACTGATCTAAGTGAGATTCTGGATGCTTTTCCCGATATTGGAGACGAAGCAGCAGCCAAAAATCTCCTAGATTCGTTGGTGAACGCTGGAAAAATTCAGGAGGAAGAGGAGACCTACAGCAGATAAGAAAGAAACAAGCTCAGTCTCTTAAAATGACTGGGCTTGCTTTTACCAAGTTAGAACAAAAAAGGCCGTAATTTGTATGCGCATCTTTATTAGCTCCCCATAATTTTTGAGTATAAGAACTCTTCTTGCGGAAAGAATGGAATTTAGGCATCTTTAGACGAAGATGTTTCTCTTTAGGGAACTGGTACTCCTCACACTCTTCATTTGAGACGATTGGAACACTGACATCTTGCTCCTCACACTCTCTCTTTGAGAAGCAAGCTCCTTTGATGTATTTTGGTTGGGGACAAAATGATTTACTCTGATACCAGTTACGAGAGTTTTCAAAAGGTCGAAACCGCTGCTGCTTACCTAGAGGCATATGAAAGGGAGTATTCGCTCGAAGACCTTGTCAGAAAAGCTGATCTGAGTGTTCAGGTTGTGCTGCAGGTTCTGAAAGAACATTGGATAGAGGCTGATAGGCTTGACATTGTATATCTTGATTTAAAGCCAGAAGAAGAAAAAGGAATGAATCACCTCATTGCACTGTAAGGACGAAACTTTTGTGGGGTCTGGCTTTCTGGCTTTGAATCTCTTCAGGCCATATTACCCGCTCCCTATATAACGTTTGTGATTCCCGCAAACATGCGATGAAACACAGGATGCTTAGTCTTCAGAGAAGCCTCACAGCTCAGGGAAAGTCTATCTCAACCTCTTTAAATAACGCAGCGACACTATCAGGAAGTGCAATTTGTGACTCAACGCCACATCTCTGCAAAACTTCAGCATAGGCATACACGGTTGCTGATTGCTTTGTTTTAGCTCCAATGCGTGATATCGGGCGTTGAAAATATTTTTCGTACGCTTCCACTTTGAACAACATAGTGACTTTAGATGCTTTAAGGACTTTGCCATAGTTGCGGGCAAAGTCTTTTATCTGCTTTCTCTTCAAAACGATATTGAAGTCAAGTAGTTCATCTACTTCAATGCCAAAGTCATTTTCAATCCCCTGTGGGCTTTTCATCTGTGGCGGGTTATGTCCACTTTCATCGAATCTTAGTGAAGCTGCCAGTGCCTCTGCATATCTTCTCTTTGCTTTAGGGTCTGCCATTCCATTTATGTGCCCTACAGCTTTGTCTAACAAATTCTGAGGTTCACTTTGTCCGTTTTCAGTCACCACAAAACTGTACCCACAAACTTCAAAACAACTAAGTTAATCCAAGAAAAGTCAAGTTTATCGAACTCTATTCTAGTTAAAAAAACTTCCGCTAGAGGGATTAATTGTAAATTTTAATAAAGAACCCTCAAACGTAACGTGCGTATCCTTCGTCAAATTGTTTGTCAGTTACAATTTCCCTTGAATCAGCAGATTTTAATATTAATTGCATTGATTATAATGCAGAGTATTGAAATTTACTGATTTGAGATGCATCTGAATCAAAAAAACACGCGCATATAAATTGCAGTCTGTGTTTATTCACCCCACCAGAAATCTATATATTTTTTATCACTACGATTATATTTTCATGGATAAAAAAAATAGGACTAGACCTGGACGTCCTCCCGTTCCCGATCATAAAAAGCGTAAATCCCGTAACATTACCGTTTCTGATAAGGCTTGGGGTATGTTGCAGGCACTTCTGCCCAGTCTAAATGTGAAGTCTGTATCAGAGTTGATTGAAAAAATCGGGGTAGAGCAGATTGGTGTCTTTACCCCGAGTGAGGTGCCAAGCACTGCCTTGAAAGACATTCCAATTTACAAAAGATTGAAATTTTTTATTCAGCCGCCTGTCGCTGTATTCTGGTCTATCTTGGTTTTCACA
>CAZBUC010000289.1:0-3224 GCA_964494965.1 uncultured Maribrevibacterium sp. | reverse complement strand
CCAAGGTGAAAAAGTCGCTATTGTCGAACACGCTGATGTGAAGCGTATGTTGTTAGACATGCGTTCGGAAACCTTTGCTTTGCGTGCTTTGGGCTATCAGATTGCGGCGCAAATTGATGCGACCGAGGCGGCTGATCATTCCTCGAAAAACAATCAATCGAAAAAAGATCGAGTCGCTTTGTTGACACCGATCTTTAAAGCCTTTGCGACCGAGCGCGCTAATGTGATGGCGGGGCAAGTAGTGCAAGTGTTTGGCGGTATGGGCTTTGTGGAAGAAACCGGTGTCGCGCAAATCATGCGTGATGCGCGGGTTACGACGATTTATGAAGGCACAACGGGGATTCAAGCCCGAGACTTGATGTTTAGAAAAGTACGTGGTGATCAGGGTAAGGCAATAACTGAGTTGTTGGCAGACATTACTCAGTTAGCCCATGCGTTTGACTCCGATGTTGTATTTGCCCCAATGGCGAAAGAGACACAGCAGACGGTGGAAAAAGTGACGTCTTTACTGAACTCATATTTGTTAAATCATGACGTTGATACGACGTCTTTACAGGCGGTGTCTGTGCCATTTTTAGAGGCTATGGGCATCTTATGCTGCACTTGGCAGTTGTTGAGTGTATTGGCGTATTTACAAGCACATGAAAACGACGATGCGTCCTACGAGCAAAATATTAAGGCTATGGTAGCTTTTTATGGTGCTTACCGTTTGCCTTTTGCCATGGCAGCTTTGAAGGTCGTTGAAAACGCTGGCTTGGGCCTTAGCCAGTATGAATTTTGAAATGGGCCGTCAGGTCTAAAGTCGAGAAAACAATAATAATTCGGCCGTGGTTTATCAATCACGCCCTAACACTCTAGCCGCATAAAAATAACCAAAGTGGTTGTGGGAGCAAAAAATGAACGGTGAATTTCATCCTATTAAAGTCGTTGCCCATCCAATTAGCATTGAAAAACGAGAAGATGGTGTGCAAATCATTAATAGTCAAAAGGCGTTAGATGACTATGCCCGCTGCTGGACGGATCAGCTTGAATATTGGGCCGACAAGACACCTGATCAATTGTTTGTCGCTGAACGTGACGCACAAGGTGAATGGCAGAAGGTGACCTATGCACAGGCGGTTACCCGAGTGCGCAAGATCGCCTCTTGGCTATTGACTCAGCCTGTTTCTGTTGAGCGTCCTATCGTGTTTTTGTGTGGTAATAGCTTAGAGCATTTAATGCTGGCGTTAGCGGGCATGTATGTGGGTATTGCCCATTCGCCGCTGTCTCCTGCGTATTCTCTTATTGCGACGGACTACACAAAACTGCAGGGGATTTTTGATATTTTGACCCCCGGCATGATAGTGGTTGATGAATTAGCGCCTTATGAAAAAGCCATTCAAGCCGTGTGTCATGATGATCAAATCCCTGTGATGGTGTTGAAAGGGAATACCCTTGAAAACGCAGTAGCGGCAAAGATTGCTAATCCCGTTATCTTCTTTCAGTCTGCTTGGGATTACCCAGAATCCGCCGCTGTCGATGTTGAGAACGCTAAGGTAAACGGCGATACCATTGCGAAGATTTTGTTTACGTCTGGTACGACAGGTATGCCAAAAGGCGTGATCAATACTCAGCGTATGATTTGTGCTAATCAGGTGATGATTCATCAGGTTATGCAATTTTTGAAAGATCAGCCGCCGATTATGGTGGACTGGTTGCCTTGGAATCATACGTTTGGTGGCAACCATAACATCGGGATTGCCTTGTATAACGGCGGCAGTCTGTATCTTGATGATGGTAAACCAACCGAGAAACTCTTTGCCAAGACCTTACGCAATTTGGCCGAAGTGTCGCCAACTGTGTATTTTAACGTGCCAAAAGGTTTTGAGTTGTTGGTGAAGCATCTAAAAGCTGACAGCGAACTTGCTGAGAAATTTTTTGCCCGTTTGCAGTTTACCTTTTTTGCCGCAGCGGGCTTGGCGCAGCATATTTGGGATGATTTGGATGTCTTGTCGATTGAATATACTGGCAAGAAAATCCCCATGGTGACTGGGTTGGGTTGTACGGAAACCGCGCCTTCTGCGACCTTTGCTTCGGTTGAAGAATCCACATCCGGTGTGATTGGCGTGCCAGCGCCAGGGGTTTCCATAAAATTAGTTCCCAATGAAGGCAAGTTAGAGGCGCGCGTTAAAGCAGTCACTGTGATGCCGGGTTACTGGCGTCAGCCAGAACTGTCGGCCAAATCTTTTGATGAGGAAGGTTTTTACTGTTTGGGAGATGCGTTTGCTTACCTTGACGAAAATGCGCCCCAGCGTGGTTTTCGCTTTGATGGTCGAGTGTCCGAAGATTTTAAATTGGACAGCGGTACTTGGGTCAGTGCGGGAACGCTGCGGGCAAAATTCATCAGTGCCTTTGCGCCCTTTGTGCAAGATGTGGTGTTATGCGGTACCAATCGTGGTTACATCACGGCGTTAATCTTCCCAGATTGGGCCCATTGTCAGGCTATCCTGCCACATGATTTGCAGGAAACGAACGAAGACATTATTGCTCATAGCGCGGTGCGTGATGCTTTTAAACAGAAGCTGGTGGCGTTTGCGAAACAGAGCACGGGCAGTTCTACCGTTGTCGAACGCATTCTCTTGCAGGCTGTGCCACCGAGTATTGATGCCCATGAAATTACGGATAAAGGCTCGTTGAATCAACGCGCGGTGCAAGCGCATCGTGAAGATCAAATTGCATTGCTGTATCAAGAACCGCTATCGGATTTGGTGATCAGTCTGTAAGGGGGCGCGTCATGTTTAAAAATGAGCGTCAATTACACATCGAGTGGGGGGATTGCGACCCGGCTGATATCGTGTTTTATCCGCGATATTTTGCCTTTTTTGATGCCTCAACAGGGGCGTTATTTGAGGCGATGGGTTATCCACTGCGTTATATTCGCGATGAATTAAAAGACGTGGGATTTCCCATGGTGGATACTCGATCACAATTTTTTAAACCGTCTAAATACGGTGATCAGGTCACCATTAAGAGTGAGTTCACTCAGGTAGGCCGCGCCAGTTTTGGGATTCGTCATCAGCTATTCAATGGTGATGATCTGGCGGTGGAGTGCTTAGAAAAGCGTGTTTGGGCCTGTCATGATGACTCAGGCGCGATGAAAGCCAAAGCCATTCCCGAAGCCGTTAAAGCGCGTATGTTGAGTGAGTTTTGAGCGTATGAGCGAAAATACGTGGCGCATCTTGTTT
>CAZBUC010000288.1:0-3233 GCA_964494965.1 uncultured Maribrevibacterium sp. | reverse complement strand
TCGATAGCCCGGCCACGCCTGAGCCGTGGGATGATCTGCTTCGCGACGCCCGCGAGAACATCAAGACCAACGATGTATCCCAGCGATCGGAATGGAGCCGCACGCTGAAAGATGCCACCAGGCGACTGCCCGACATCATCTCAGAGTGGAACGCGCGAGACGATTCACAATGGCTGCATGGCGACCTGCATTCAGCCAATGCCATGAGCCGCGCCCCGTTGGGCGAGGGGCCGATCTGCCTGATCGACCTTGCTGAAGTTCGAAGCGGTCATTGGGTTGAGGATGCGGTGTACCTCGAGCGACAGTTCTGGGCGCGCCGCGATCTACTCAAAGAGATGCGCCCCGTGGCGGCACCGGTCTGGTTGAACACGCAGTGGATCGACTTTTAGCCTTGCCTCAGCCTCCGTCTGTTATATGTTGTGGTAATGATAAAATGGCCTTAAAACTCTATGGAATATTGCGTTCCCGTGGGGTTCGTATTCCGGAAGCGATTTCAGTGGCGGGTTATGATAACTATTTATCGATCACGGAAAGTTTGTACCCCTCTCTGACGACAGTAGATTTGGCTTATCGAGAAATTGGTGTTGAAGCCGCACGCCTATTACTGCAACAGATAAATGATAAAGAGGTTCACTCTCTCGCATCACCTATTCGTGTTGCTAGTCCCGTTGTATGGCGTCATTCAGTATTGCCCTATAACAACAGCTGATTTGTAGACGACAAATCAGCACTAAATAAGCTTGATAGATAAAGATAAAAAATTTTACCCATCAAATGACATCGATGTCATATTATGTAAATCGACCTTGGAGACGTTAAATATGAAAAAAACAATAATAAAAAACGTACTAATGACTGCCAGCATATCTCTAATGGCTGTGGGAGCGAGTAATAGTTTTGCGCAAACGAGCTTGTCAATGTGGTATCACGGGGCAGGTAATCCGGTGGAGGCAAAAATAATCAATCAAATTGTTTCCGACTTTAATAGTAGTCAGCCTGATTGGAAAGTCATAGTAGAAAGCTTCCCGCAAGAGTCCTACAACGATTCTGTGATTGCATCTGCATTGGCAGGTAAATTGCCTGACATTCTTGATGTGGATGGCCCTGTGATGCCCAATTGGGCCTGGGCAGGTTATTTACAACCACTCAACATTGATGAAGCCGCCATAGCCGACTTTCTGCCCGGTACAAAGGGATATTGGAATGGGAAATTGTACTCCTTGGGACTGTGGGATGCGGCTGTCGCCATGATCACCCGCAAGTCTACATTAACTGACGCCAATATTCGTATTCCAACGTTAGATCAGCCTTGGAGTTTGGATGAATTTAATGCCGCGCTTGAAACGTTAAAACAAACGGGAAAATACGACTATCCGCTTGACCTTGGTTTGGCTTGGAAAGGCGAATGGTTTCCTTACGCGTTTAGCCCGTTCTTGCAAAGCTTTGGTGGGGATATTGTCGATCGTAGTACCTATCAGAGCGCAGAAGGGGTGTTGAATGGCGATGCCGCCATCGCGTTTGGAGAGTGGTGGCAAATGCTGTTTCAAGAGGGCTACACTCCAGGTAATTCACAAGATACCGCTGATCGCGAAACTGGATTAGTGGATGGTAAATACGCGATTCAATGGAATGGTAACTGGACAGCCTTAAATATGCTTAAGGCATTCGGTGATGATGTCTTGTTTTTGCCCGCACCTGATTTAGGTCAAGGCCCTAAAATTGGCGCTGCAAGTTGGCAGTTTGGTGTTTCGGCTACGACTCCACACGCTCAAGGTGCCGCCGACTTTATTAAATTTGCGACGCAAGATCGTTTTATGACGGCGTTTTCTGATGCGATTGGGCTTATTCCACCCACCAAAACCGCGGCTGCGGCCAGTCAGCATTATCGTCATGGTGCTCCGATGGCGACTTTCTTTGAATTATCAGCACAACAAGCTGTGCTTAGACCTGTTACCCCAGGCTATGTGGTCGCGGCTAAAGTACTTGAGAAAGCATTGGCCGATATAGCTGATGGCGCTGACGTCGCAGATACATTGGATAATGCAGCGGATGAAATCAATAACGATATCCGCCGTAATTTAGGCTATGGCCATTCAGTAAATTAATTCCATTCATGACATGGACATTAGTGATACGGAAATGGCGCTGAAGAACATGAGTAATGGGTGCTCTTCAGCGCCAAGGTTAGTAACCGCCGGGAAAGGCCATTCAATTATGCAAAAAACATCTTCAACACTCACGCAACATAACCGTAGAGGCTGGCTTTTTGCTCTGCCCGGCTTCGGTTTGATGATGCTATTTATTGTGGTGCCATTCGTGTTTGCCATTGTCTTTTCGATGACAAATCAACGCTTGATTTCACCCAATCCAACGCAATTTGTAGGTTTAGAAAATTATCGACAATTATTGAGCGTTAACAGTTTAGTACTAGCACCAATGACAACGGAAACCGGTGAAATAAAGCGCGACAGTCAAGGCGATATGACCTACCCACGTATCCGTTCTTATACCCGCAACAATCCAGATTACGCCCATTTACAGGGTATGAAAGAGTGGTTTTCTTGGCAATGGCAGGACAAAAAGGTCGCCATTTTAGCCAGCGATCCGGTTTTTATGAAAGCCGTGGTGAATACCTTTCTTTTTGTCCTGGTTGTCGCGCCACTACAGGGCGCTCTAGCGTTGGCGTTAGCCTTGTTAATTAATCAACGCTTAAAGGGAATTAATGTTTATCGAGCGATTTATTTTATGCCAGTAGTGGTCTCGATTGTCGTGGTGTCTATTCTCTGGCGTTTTATTTATGACGGCCAAAATGGTCTGCTGAATAATTTATTGCACACCTTGTCATTTGGTCATTTTACCCCTGTGGACTGGTTGGGTAATCCCGATACAGCATTGGGCTCTATCATGGTGATGTCTATTTGGCAGGCGGTGGGCTTCCATATGGTGATTTGGCTTTCTGGTTTACAAACCATTTCGCCCACATTGTACGAGGCCGCCAAAATTGAAGGGGCTTCCGGCTGGCAAACTTTTCGTTATGTGACCTGGCCAGGTCTTAAGAACACCGCCATTTTAGTCTTGATCGTCATTACAATGCAGGCGTTTGCCTTGTTTGCCCAAATTGATGTTATGACCAACGGCGGCCCATTAGACAGCACCCAAACCATTGTTTTTCAAGCGGTTGAGCGAGGCTACGGCAAGCAAGATATTTCCGGTGGCTCGGCTATTTCAGTTGT
>CAZBUC010000287.1:0-3239 GCA_964494965.1 uncultured Maribrevibacterium sp. | reverse complement strand
CGCTGCTCAATGGTGCTCTCATGTGTTGCTTATGTATCCAGATAAACCGCCTGTTTGGGGTACCGCCAGTGACTTGTTAACTCAATCCCACCTAGAACCGCTTTATCGCCAAAAACTCGCCACGACAAGACTCAACGGCAAACCCTTATTTGTCCCCGTGGCCTAGTCGAGACGCTTAGATGTTACGCGTACTCTTTACATCAAGATAATCGCGCTGAATGACGGTTTCCAAAGCGTTAACCGCGGTGACTAATTCATCAAAGGTTTCTCTGCGGGCGCGGAGCTGCTTAATTTGATCCGCAGACGGTACGCTGTCCGCGGACGAGTTAGCTATGCTAAGTAGCTCGCTAATATAGGCGGCTCGAGCATGGGCAACCATAGTTAGCAAGGGTTTCAGATCTGTGAGGCTTAGCTCTGGAATAATCGGATTAATAATGGTCCGATTGATTTCACGACGATACTTCTCAAGCTCAAGCAATAAACGATTATTGGTGACAGCCATGGTGTTTCCTCTTTGGTGTGAATGCCTTACAGGGTAATGATATTGTTATTATGGCACGTTAAAACCATAACATTTTCCCCACTAAAGCAACATCACAGAACGAAAGCAAGGCAAATCAAAATAAGTCCACTGACAAATCTAATGGATCAGTTATTGGTGATATTAGACAGAGGTAAATGTTGTTTTTGTCGCAGAGGTATGGCGTTTAATACAAATCAGTGTGCAGCTGTTTTTGCCGATTTTCATCTGGAAGTATGTCTTCTAAAACATGCAGAACCGATTCGCCAAACCCCGACTGGCTGCCACAGACAAACACATGCGCGCCTTTCTTTACAACCCATTCGTATACGGCAAGACGATGTTGATGCAGTCGGTCTTGCACGTAGTCGCCTGAATCACGAGACCATACACAGTCAAGGTGTGTCAGTATCTGTGCTTGTTGGAACGCGGCCAGTTCCTTCTTAAAATACGCATCGTACTGTGCGTGCTGTTCGCCAAAAAATAGCCAATGGTTGGCTTTAGATTGCCATTGTTGTTTTTGAGTTAAAAAACCAATAAAAGGCGCGAGCCCCGTGCCGGCACCTATCATAATCAAGGGCACATCCCCCGGTAAATGAAATCTAGGATGATGACGAACGTAGGCGTCGACCTGATCGCCTACCGCCAAGCGACAAAGGTAGCCTGAGCCATTCCCCGTGCTGCCATCCGCTCTAATATGCTGGCGTACCAATAAATCTAGATGTCCGCGTTCACAAGAAGCAATAGAGTATAAGCGTTCGTGTATAGGGTTGAGTTGATCGATCAGTTGCTGTGGGCTGTCGGCGACTTGGTTTGTCCAATCAAGGTGCTGCAAAACGTCCAGTAATAACGTCGATTTTCCCTGATACATCACCTCGGTATCTGTCGCCCAGCCTTGCTGTGCCAAACGTAATCGTAAAACGGCTGGTTGAATGCGCGGTTTCACCGCCAAGACATCCCCCGGCCGATAATCTACCCCCGGTTTGGCTAAGCGCAGATGATGAACGAGGCGGTGCGTCTGCGATGGATTTAAACGGTTGTTTTGCAGCACATTGAAGGCGCCATAAGAGTTTTTTACAGGCTCAAAAGCGTGTCCTAAAAAACGGGAAATATTGTCCCACCAAGTATTCACTGTGGTCAGGTCCACTTTGTCAACTTCAACTAAGGGGGCAAAACGTTGTAGCCCTTTTGCGATTAATGCTTGTTCGAGCTGATGGCCGAAGGCGCAAAAATCCGCATAGTAACGATCGCCGAGGGCCAGAATGCTGAAGCCTGGCAGCCGATTCGTGGGCGATGTTTGTTGCAATGCGTGTAAAAAGGAAAGCGCTGAATCGGGCGGATTCCCTTTACCTTGGGTACTGACGATAAAGCAGACGCTATGGTATTGGCTGAGATGCTTAGGCGTCAGGGTTGATAAGCAGCACAGATCAGCTTGCTGCTGCACAGACAGATGTAATTGGGTTGCCAGTTGTTTTGCACTGCCAGTTTGGCTGGCATACGCAATCAGTGAGGGCTTGTTAGTTAGATCTCGTCGTTGCAGATAAGGCCGAGCCCATACAATGAGAAAACCTATCAGGAACAAGGAGGCTATATTCAGTACAGGGCTTGTTATTCCCGAATCTAAGAGAAAAAACAGCTGGGTGGTTTGCATCAAAATCAAGCAAACGGCCACCAACAGAATAGGACGCCAATAACGTGAAAAATCCGTCACACATAGCAAGAATACACCCAGTATTAAGGCAATGGCCCCTAAACGAAGCAACTGTTGCAACGCATTTAAAACCTGCATTTCGGTGGCGTTAAACAGATGGCTCACCTGATTGTCTATCCCCACCAGAAAGAGTGAATGCAGGTGTCCTAGCCAGGGTGTGCCCATTGCTGAAACATGATCAATGGGCAGAGCAGGGGGGAGATCAAGCTGAAGCCGATTTTCCAGCTGCAAGGGCAGCAATACGCTAACAAACAATAAGGCCGTTCCTAGAACTAGCCAAAGCAATTGGGTTACATGGTCAGCCAGCCAAGAGGCGGTTTTTTGTTTCAAAGTCACTCCCGCCACCATCAATGCATTAAATAAATGATCATCATGAAGATCGCGCAGCCGATGGTGACCCAGGTCATCGAGGTTACCCGTTGCAGCTTATTCATAAACAGCAACCAAAAGCCAGTCAAACAAAACACCAGCATAAGCACAGCGGACAGGTCGGAGAGTAAACGCCAACTGCCGCTAACACTTTTCACACGGTGCAAATTATTAAGCGTGTGCAAAAGGGGCAAAGAGAGCGTAAATACGTCTGCCAGACCGTCTTCTGGGAACACTTCAACCGTTTGGCTGGCGCTTGGGTTCTCGAGAATGATCATAAGTAACCCTTCTGCGTCTTCCCATTCGATTTCTATGTTCACGCCACGAATATCATGTGCTTCGTCTAGCCAACCAAGAATACTTAGGCTGTAGAGTGTTCGATTGTTTTGCCAATCCAGCGACGTGATGGCGTCAGGAATGTGCAGTTCCATTTGCTTGGTGCGTGTCTCTCCGATGGGTAGTTCCGGATGATTGAGCAAGAAGCCGGTAATCGCAAAAAACAGCATCGAGAGCAATACAGGTGCAGCACTGTAAATGTGTAGCCAGCGCATCCAGCGATTCACTTTTGGTAAGAGGGCTGAGTTAGAGTCGGGTGTTTTCATCACAAGTCTGTTTTCAGTCCATTTTCAAGAGCGAGCA
>CAZBUC010000286.1:2359-3255 GCA_964494965.1 uncultured Maribrevibacterium sp. | reverse complement strand
TACCGCCGCGTTGGCATCACACCATTTAAAGAGGCCGCTTATGCCAAAGCTAATTAAAAACGGGGAAATCGTCAACGACACATACGTGTGGTCTCAAGACCCTGAAGAAACACCAACTGCAGACAGCATAATAGCAGCGCAAAAATGGCTAGCAGACAAAGATACGCTTCAGACAAAAGTCGCTGGCATATGGATAGAAGCTGGTGATGGTGTTGATTTTTTAGAAGGTGTCGATGTCAATCAATTTGACATAATTGGGGTTCATTTCCCTGCTTTTGCCGATGGAAGAGGCTTTAGTTATGCACGTCTACTACGTGAAAGACATGAGTTCAAAGGAGATATAAGAGCGCTGGGGCAATTTATTCCAGACCAATTAGGCTATTTATTACGCGTCGGCTTTAGTAGCTTTCAGTTCAATGAAAATGTTGATTTGGAAAAAGCATTGCTTCTGCACAAACCTTTTTCAGTCGCCTACCAAGGCGATGTGGCTGACCCAAGACCCTTGTTCTTACGTCGCTAAGCAAAAAATCATACTAAACCCCCAGAAAAGGCCATCACGATGGCCTTTTCTATTGCTTAATATTCCTCTCATGATTATCGTATTGAGTATATAAAGTGATTGATTGTTAAAGGAACTTAACGTGTCTAATAAAAAAATGATTGGCCTTGCCTTAGGGCTTCTTTTGACGGCAACGGCAGAAGCCGCCACCGTCTATATTTCTGATGTGCAATTCGTGGCCATTAGGGAAGGTATGGATAACGCCACAAGAGCCGTTGAAAGAGGCTTGAAAAGTGGCACCCCTCTTCAGGTGCTAGAGCAAAGTCAAGGCTACACCAAGGTCCTAACGCCAAGTGGAAATGAAGGCTGGGTAGCCGATTATTTTCTTAGTGAAGAC
>CAZBUC010000286.1:0-2349 GCA_964494965.1 uncultured Maribrevibacterium sp. | reverse complement strand
CGGAGGCGTTGATGATCGCCTCACGGAATTCTTCAACTCGATCAGCTTCAACAAGAACTAAATAAAAGCAAACAAGATACCACTCTTATCTCAAACGATTTGAGCCGTTCAAATCAAAAGATTAGCGATCTAGAGAGCGCTAATACAGCATTGCAGCAAAGAAACAGCGCCTTAGAAGCACAATTACAAGAAGCATCCCAACTTTCCCAACGAGCACAAGCCATTGTCGCTGACAATGACAATGTCAGCTACCAACTGGCTAGCCTAAAACAGCAAGCTGATTCCGCAAAGCAATATGCTGAAAACTTGCAAGATACTACACAGCAAAAGTGGTTTATTCTTGGTGCCGCCACTTTATTTGGTGGATTATTATTGGGTACGATTCTCCCCCTGTTAAGACGCAAAAAAACCAGCTCGGGAAGATGGTCATAACCTAATGAAGGTGTCTTTAATACTAACACCTTTTTTTTGTATTCAAGCCTGCAAAGCGATAGACCTCTAGATAGACCTCTAAATGAGAACACAATGTATTGTTAATTCTCATTTAGACTTTTTAATACACAAAGCCCCATTTAAACCGATTTCAATCAACATACGTTTTCTTTAAAAGCGTCAAAAAAACACCGCTGAACTTTCCAGAAGAGCCTAAGTTATCAATCAAGAACATCTATCATCCAAACCAAGATGCGGCAAATTTCGAGATTGCGCCTTCGCCCCCCTTTCTTTAAGCATATAAAATATAATAGAATAGCGCGAAATACCTGGCTAGAAAGAAGAAAAGCCCTGTATACTAATGCGCAAATTTCGTCCTAACTTATTTAGAGTAATGTAATGGCTGACTTATCAAAATACAGAAACATCGGTATTTTTGCTCACGTTGACGCGGGTAAAACTACCACTACAGAACGTATTCTTAAACTTACTGGTATGATCCACAAGATCGGTGAAGTTCATGAAGGCGAATCTACTACAGACTTCATGGAACAAGAAGCTGAACGTGGTATTACCATTCAGTCTGCGGCTGTAAGTTGTTTCTGGAAAGATCACCGCTTTAACGTTATCGACACACCTGGACACGTTGACTTCACAGTAGAAGTATACCGTTCACTCAAAGTTCTTGATGGTGGTATCGGTGTATTCTGTGGTTCTGGCGGTGTAGAGCCTCAGTCAGAAACTAACTGGCGCTATGCGAACGATTCTGAAGTATCTCGTCTTATTTTTGTAAACAAATTAGACCGCCTAGGTGCTAATTTCTTCCGTGTAACAGAACAAGTACAAAAAGTACTAGGTGCTGTACCACTAATCATGGTTCTTCCAATCGGAACTGAAGATCAGTTCTCCGGTGTTGTTGACCTTCTATCTCGCAAAGCGTACATCTGGGATGATTCTGGCCAGCCAGAAAACTACAGCATCGAAGACGTTCCTGCTGACATGGAAGAGATCGTTGAAGAATACCGTGAAAAGCTTCTAGAAACTGCTGTTGAGCAAGACGACGATGTTATGATGGCTTACATGGAAGGCGAAGAACCTTCTATGGAAGACCTAAAACGTTGTATCCGTAAAGGTACTCGTGACCTTGCGTTCTTCCCAACATACTGTGGTTCTGCCTTCAAAAACAAAGGCATGCAGCTTCTTCTTGATGCTGTTATCGATTACCTACCAAACCCAACAGAAGTAATTCCACAAGATCTTACTGATGAAGAAGGTAATCCAAATGGTAAGAAAGCAATTGTTTCTGCTGACGAACCATTCCGCGCTCTTGCTTTTAAAATCATGGATGACCGTTTCGGTGCTCTTACTTTCGTACGCGTATACTCAGGCGTATTGAACAAAGGCGACACAATCCTTAACAGCTTCACGGGCAAAACTGAACGTGTAGGCCGCATGGTAGAAATGCAAGCAAATGACCGTAATGAGATCAGCACAGCGCAAGCTGGTGACATCATTGCAATCGTTGGTATGAAAAACGTTCAAACGGGTCACACACTTTGTGATCCTAAACACGAATGTACGCTTGAAGCGATGGTTTTCCCTGAGCCAGTAATCTCTATCTCTGTTACGCCTAAAGACAAAGGTGGTAACGAGAAAATGGGTATTGCGATCGGTAAAATGGTTGCAGAAGATCCAACGTTCCGTGTTGAAACTGACCAAGATTCTGGTGAAACCATCCTTAAAGGTATGGGTGAGCTTCACTTAGATATTAAAGTTGATATCTTGAAACGTACTTACGGTGTGGATCTAATCGTTGGTCAACCTCAGGTTGCTTACCGCGAAACTATCACTAAGCAAGTTGAAGATACATACACTCACAAGAAACAATCTGGTGGTTCTGGTCAGTTTGGTAAAATC
>CAZBUC010000285.1:0-3262 GCA_964494965.1 uncultured Maribrevibacterium sp. | reverse complement strand
TACTCCGCCAGCGACATGCCGAATGACCAAACGGTGGACATCACTGCAGCGTACGTGGATGAACAGCTTGGTGAAATCGCCAAAGACCAAGACCTCAGCCAATACATTTTATAGAGCATGACAGTGGGCCTTCCATGAAGGCTCACTTTAAAAAGGAAAGTAAACATGACACCCCCAGCGCCAACCCAAATTCACTACCATAAGCAGTCTCGGGAGTTGGCGCTCACATTCGCCGATGGTCAAGCGTTTCGCCTCAGTGCGGAATATCTGAGGGTTCACTCCCCTTCTGCCGAAGTTCGTGGACATGGTATGCAAATGCCCATTTTACAATACGGTAAAAAAAACGTCGCTATCCATAATATCGAAGGCGCAGGAAATTATGCTCTAAAAATATCCTTCGACGATGGTCACGATACCGGTCTTTACACCTGGGAATACCTTTATAATATTGGCAAAAATCACGATGAACTCTGGCAAATGTACCTTGATCGCCTTGAAAAAGAAGGTAAGACGCGGGACACTTCTGTGATTAAGATCCACCAGCTTTAACGGTTTGTCATACTGCCATTTACCTTAGGAACATTTTTATGAGTTCACTCAGTTTATCGGCGCTTAGTGTCATTGAAAAAGCGATCAATCTAGCGCTCAAACAAGACACACCATCTCAAGATCGCTTACAAAAACTGGCAGGACAACAAATTTTTCTGTATGTGGAAGACTTTGCCTTCATCTTGCAGATTCATATTCTTGAACAAGGCGTCATGCTGAATCGTCAAGAGAGTCTAGACGACATTGAACTTGATCCACGATTAGATACCTTGGTACAAGGGCCCAGCTCAGCCTATCGAAAACTACTGGATGGCGATGGTTTCTTTGATGGCGACCTGCGTATTCAAGGCAATGCACAAGCCCTAATGACACTGCATAAAGTCATACAAAACTTTGAACTCGACTGGGAAGGACTGCTTGCCGACCACATCGGCGATCTCTCAGCGGCTACTCTCGCCCGCTTGTTACGAGCAAAATGGTCTTGGAGCAAAGAATTCACCACCAACGTCAGAATGCAACTGGTTCATCGACTACAAACCGACACACAGCTACTGCCCAGCAAAATCGAATTCGACCACTTTGTCGATGACTTAGAACGCCTCGGCACCTTGATTGATCGTGCTGACGCTAGATTGAGAATATTGGAAAAGAAAAACTAATTCTTTTCTCTTTCACTTATCGCTAGATTTTGCCCGACTAAAATACACACCAACAATTGTCACAACAAAACCGATAATCTGAATCGTGGTCATGGATTCACTGAATAAGAAATAACTTTCTACTGCGGCCAATGGGGGCGCTAATAGCAGCATAGTGGAAACCTGTGAGGCTAGCACTTTTCTCAATAACCACACCATTAAGAAAACGCCGCCGCCAGATAACACCAGCACGCCCCAAGTAACCAACAAGAAGGACTCCAGCTGCATGGCAAACAAGGTTTCACCAAGTAACAGCATAAAGCCAATCGAGACGACACTCGCAGCAAGGTTTTGCACCGCCATGGAGCTGAAAATATCCGACGATGAAATCGACATTTTTTGATAGGTCACACCCAGTGACAAGGCAAATATCGCGGCGCAAGCCAAGGTAAACGTCAGCAGAGTCACGCCGCCATGGCTCATATCCAGCTCTAGCGCAGGGCTGATGACCAACACTAGGCCTACCATGCCGACCAACATTCCAAGAATACCTTTGAAGGACGTTTTTTCTTTGATTAATAAGAAAGCTAACAGGGTCACCAATGCCGGCTGTAACGCGCCAATCAGCGCCATGATGCCAGCAGGCAAGCCTTTAGCGATAGCCACATAGGCAAAGCCCAAATAAAAGCCATTCATTAGCATGCCAGCAATAATATGCTTAGGTAATTCTTTCCAAGCAGGAAAACGTCTACGCTGCCACAAGGCAATAGCAAGGAAGAGTAAACCCGCTAAAACAAAACGGATGCTCAGAAAAACGTTAGGATCGATCAGGCCAACAATTAACTTACCGGTGATAAATCCCGTAGACCAAATAAGAACTAAGAGTACATACAGCAAGGCCATTTCAATTCCCTTTAAAATTTAGATAAGATTTTTCACCGTCACGTTACGGTTGTACAGACAGTGAAAAGCCAACGTTTTTAGAAAAGTTTTTTAATGTCTTCAATACTCATTCCAGACCCAATCAAAAAATGTAACTTGGCAAACGCGGCTTCGTAAGTCATGGCTTTACCAGAAATAACGCCCGCTTTAACCAAAGCAGAGCCAGCCGCATAAGCACCGGCTGCGACGCTTCCGGCGCCGCATTGGCTCACGTTCACAATCACGACGCCACGGTCGGTCGCTGTTTTTAATAAAGCCAAAAGAGTGGGATCTTTATCGGGAGCATTACCAGCCCCGTAGCTTAATAATACCGCTCCTTTTACCGAATCATTTAATAAACCTTGCCAATGAGCCGCTTGCACGCCTGGAAAAACCGGCAATATAGTGACCGCACTGTCTGCCATATTCGGAATATGTATCACCATTGGCGGTTTCACGGCCTCTGTTAAACGCCACCGCCAATCGATGCCTAACACACCTCGCTCAGGACAGTTGGGCGAACTAAAAGCCTGCCAGTCACTGGTATGCGCTTTATGAGCTCGATCACCTTCAATCAAGCGACCAGCGAAGAATAAAAACACACCATTGCTATTCTTTTCACCGTTCAGCTCTTCACACGCCGAGATGGCGCCCATGACATTAATCATGGCATCGGTACGCACCTTGTACATGGGCACTTGCGAGCCTGTCACTATGATAGGTTTGTCACTATTAGCAAACATGTAAGACAAGGCCGCCGAGGTGTACGCCATGGTGTCTGTGCCATGCAATACAATAAAGGCATCAAAATCATGCCATCTACTTTCAATATCACGGGCGATGGTTTGCCAGTCTTTTGGCGTGGCATTGGAGGAGTCAATCAGACTTGGATACCCTTCAATGACAAATTCATGATTAAGCTCATCGGCTTCATTAAGATGTTGAGCAAGATGATCAGCAAACGCCGCATCGGGTATTAAACCTTGATCTGAAGGCACCATACCGATCGTGCCACCTGTGTAGGCTATATAAATTCTCATCTGCTGACTATTCCTCTTTACGAATCCTATTTTGCGTGCGAATTATGTCACTTAAGACATAAAAGGCGCTGTTCAGTAGAAAAGCGCCTTTCGTTGTGTTCATTACCACCGTAG
>CAZBUC010000284.1:932-3263 GCA_964494965.1 uncultured Maribrevibacterium sp. | reverse complement strand
GCGTTGCAGGCCGAGGGCATTACCAGAGGCGGCGGCACTGTGGTCGTTCAAGGCAAAGCCCGCTGCAAAAGTTGAAGACGCCGCAGCCACTGACGCAGCGACTATTGTGGCTCTGAATAGATTTTGGGAAGTGTTCTTCATACAAAAAGCTCCATTATTATTTTTATTGGAATCTGTGTGATTGAAATCAATCTGGGTTGTTATCCTTTATACGCTTCAAGTATAGAAGCACATACCCTGATATTACCAGTATGTATTTCTTGCGCAACACATTATGATCAAAAAAAAACACAAAACTTTCAAAATAAACGCCGCTACTTATATAACATTTCTCCGCGCATAGGCGCCAAAATCTGTAACACTCGATTTTGTTGCGGGTAACTCAGCCCTGCTTTTTCCATCGCGTTAACCAGTAAGTCAACGGTGGTATTAAAATCCGCTTCGGTGATGTTCTGCCCTTGATGCACTTTTAGCATGGTATCGCCTGTATAAGTGCAAGGCCCGCCTGTATCTACGCAAAGATGCTCAATGAACTTTTCTCTAAATCGAGTAATGTTGGTTTTTTCAAAGTATTGAAAAATGGTTTCATTGAAACTGACTTCGTTAATAAAATTATCTGTGATGGCTTCGATCGTTGCTTGTCCACCAATTTCTTCATACAAACTAGTCGGCGTTTTGGTTGGTGCAGCGCAAGCACTTAACAATACACTTAACGCCAACGCAGTGATTTTAACGTGATTTACCATAAATACCCCGTCATGGATAAGTAGATGCCTTTTTGATCTTTCTTAGTGGCGACTGTGCCTAAGTTGGCATACGCTGCCGTAATATTGACGTTTTTATTTGGTATGTAGCTGACAAAGACGTCGGTCCAGTCATCTTCTTGCACCGCGGTTAAATTGTTAGGCTTTTGCCGATATTCGACCCCCACCACCCAATTAGGAGACAGTAAGACACCAAGGCTTCCTTCTAACATGACTTCATAATCGTTATTGCCTGCGCCACCATGGCCCAGTAAACCCAACTGGTTGGCTTTTGTGGCTCTAGCGGCTAGGTTCCACACCAAGTTGTAACCCCCTACCGCAGCTAAATGCACCTTGGTGGCTGCCACATAAAAATCGGTACCACTGTCACTTTTCGCCCCCAGATAATCCGCTACAAAATCGTCATCGAGTTGCTTATACTGCAACCCAACACTCAGTTGAGGGTATGGGGAATACACGGCATCACCGTACAAACGCACTTTAACACCCAATATGTCTTGCTTAATTTCTTCCGAACCCAAACTGAGCTGGGTAATAAGACCCGCAGGCAAAACAAAGGTTTGTTGGGCATAGCTTAACTCAACCCTGTCGTAAAAACTGGCGGCCGCGCCCATTGAGCTCAAACGGTAATCGGTAATGTTTACGTCGGTCATAAAGGCAGTCACCGACGTTTCATCACGGCTGTCGTATCCTGATAGCGTTGCCCAAGGCACCAAACCACCACCGCCACTGCCTTCTATCTGAGATAAACCAGCCGTTGCTAACAACTTACCATCGCTTGCCATACTGGGCAGAGCGCACACGGCAAGGTAGCCAAGACTGGCTATTTTGAAGCATGTTTTAATCATAAAAAACCTTATCAAATGACTGAATTTAATGCACTTACTGTATGATGAGGTACAGCAATGACAGTGGCATCTGGAGCAAAATCAGTTGCGCCATTTATTTCGGCCAAAGCCACTGTGCGTGCTATTTTGACTACCAACAGGCGGCAATAAATCTAACGCCAGCGTTTGTTCGACATCGCCGCTGAGCTGAAGCGTTTTTTGCGTTTGAACTCCAGACACCAATCGCTCACTCCACACTGTAATACTACCTGCAGATTGAGCTGGTAATTGGACCTGACCGTTTCTATCGGTTTTAAGCGCGAGAACATTATCTGCAACATAAATATAACCAATCATGTCATCGTGTATATTACATCCCAACGCCACTAAACCTGGTTTATCAAACAAGACGGGAGGAACATCAGTGCCTTTATACAGCTGAATCTCAAAGGCTTTTGCCTCTGAAAAGCTGTAAACATGGTGCCGAAAATCGTCACTATTAGGAAAGCTAACAGATTGACCTTTTTGCACCACCAAAACACGAGGCACAAAGGACGAGTCTATTTGATCCATCACCGCCTCCGAATTCGGCGTTGCCACCGTGACATTAGAAGCAATAACGACCACATCAGCAACAGGATTGCTTTCCTGATCAACAATCGTCAAAGTGATGCTCGCCATTACTTGCGACATGGAAAACGCAAAGAAGAAAATCAGAACATAGCGCATCGCATTTCCTT
>CAZBUC010000284.1:225-922 GCA_964494965.1 uncultured Maribrevibacterium sp. | reverse complement strand
AATTTGGTTGGTTTTTTTCTATCATTTAACAAATTACCCATGAATACAATATACAATCCATCATGACTATGAAAAGTGCCAAAACAAGCCAGAGCAAAGAGCATCAAAGGCTTTCCATCCCAAATGGCTTCTTACTTAAAAACATTAGATTAGGTTTTAGGATATCACAAGATGACGACACACAACCCGCAGGCCACCCTAATTGGCAGCATGGCTATTCTACTTTGGAGTAGTCTTGCACTCTTCACCACGCAAGCCAATTCCGTGCCGCCGCTGTTATTACTAACACTGACATTTGGCGTCGCCAGCTTACTCTTTTTTGTGGTGTATCTATTTAAAGGCGAGCTAAAAAGCTCTTGGAAGCAAACACCGAAAAGCGCCATTTTGATGGGGGGCCTTGGGTTTTATTTTTATCACTTTTTTTACTTTTATGCCTTTCAGAATGCACCACCAGTAGAGGCAGGACTCATTGCTTATCTTTGGCCGCTACTCATCGTCTTAATGGCCGGTATGACAAAAGGCAACGCGCTTTCTTGGACACACTTAGTCGGTGCTGTGGTTGCCTTTATTGGCACCGGTATCATGTTGCAATCAAAGGCACAACCCTTAACCATAGACAACAACACAGCTTATGATTGGACGGGATACGCTGCCGCCTTTGCTTGTGCGTTTATTTGGTCGAGCTATTCCGTTGCGA
>CAZBUC010000284.1:0-215 GCA_964494965.1 uncultured Maribrevibacterium sp. | reverse complement strand
ATGTTCCGTCCAGCGCGGTACTCTGGTATTGCCTCATCACCACAGTCTTAGCTGGTGTATCGCATCTCGCTATAGAAGCACAAGATTGGGCGACGTCAACGACCTTTCCCACCACTACTTGGATCGCCATTTTAGGATTGGGTCTTGGCCCTGTGGGCATCGCGTTTTTCTGTTGGGATCTTGGGGTAAAAAAAGGCAACTTATCTTTGCTTGGC
>CAZBUC010000283.1:948-3292 GCA_964494965.1 uncultured Maribrevibacterium sp. | reverse complement strand
GTCTTCTGCTATGCCTTCGCCCGAATCTTCAACACGAATACGAATGGCGGGGACATCACTGTCAGGCAAGGTACAAAGTTTGGTAGAAAAGGCCAAACGACCTCCTTCTGGCATAGCGCTGGCGCTGTTTAAAGACAAATTTAACAGGGCATTTTCTAGCTGCGAAGGATCAATCAAACTCATCACATCAGGACACTGTAAGTCACTCTCAACAACAATATGTGAACCCACACTGTACTCCACCAAATCCAACATGCCTTCGATAAGGTCATCAATCGCAATCGGAACCGGAAACAATTGCTGACGGCGGCTGAAGGCCAACAATCGCTGAACCAAGTTACTGCTTTTTTCAGAGACCACCAGCGCGCGCTCTATATAGCGCGCTTGATCAGAGGTTTGTGGACGGGAATCTGACAGCAGCTGTAGGTTGCCCATAATCGCGGCTAACAAATTATTGAAATCATGGGCAACCCCACCGGTCAACTGCCCCAACATCTCCATTTTTTGCGCTTGACGTAACTGGCTCTCAACACTTTTACGCTCAGTTAAATCCGTGTAAAGGGTCACAAAACCGCCCTCGGGCATAGGTTTAGAGCGAAATTCAATGATCTTGCCCGAATCAAAATGTCGTTCAAAACTTTGAAAACGCAAAAGACGAGACACATTTACTTCTTCCATGTGTACTTGTTGATTTTCTAGGTTCAGGTTCTTATGTTGCCCTTGATTAATCAGGCTTTGTACCTGATCAATCGACATACCGACACTCAAATCATCGTCAGACAAATCAAACAGAGTTTGATAGCCCGAATTCCACGCTACCAAAGTGCCTTTCGCAGAAAACACACTCAAACCATCGTTCATGTTGTCGAAAATGGTTTCCAGCAAACGCTTCTGTTCCGAAAGCTCCGCGGTGACTTCCAAACGTCTCAACGCATCACGACGAAATACTTCAAACGTATCCGCTAAGGTACCAATTTCATCATTGCGACGTATCCCTGTATGCTTGGAATCGACCTGCCCCAATGACAATTGTTCCATGTCGTTTGTCACCACCCCCAAGTCTTTTGTCATGCGCTGGCTATACCAATACAAGCGAGTCAAACCTAACAACAGAAACACCGAAATTCCGATAATCAAATTTTGCCCCCGCGCCACAAACGCAGACACATCCTGACGCTGACGACTCACTTTTTTCTGTAAGCCACCGACAAAGTGACTAACTTGGCGACTGAGTTGCTCGGATTTAGCGCGGATCGCAATGAGCAAATACCCCTTACGCTCTTGGATTTCACTCAGACGCCGATGAGCACTCAAAAGATCCTTGGCAATACTCGCCACCTGATCTTCTTGATCGTATAGTTTCAAGCTTTCCAAGATACTTTCTGGCACCAAACTCGGCGCCTCAAGCAACTGCAGCAACCAAGCCAAACCTTGCTGGCTGTTTATCTGCGCGGCATCTAGATTGTTCAGTGGCAATTGACGAATGCGAAACTGCTGCGCCAAACTGTCCTCGCGCAAATACAGCTCCTCCCTCACTAAAGCGACCAGCTCTTCTAAGGTAGTCTGCAAATCATCCAGTCGATCGTCGATATCACGCTGAAACACGGAATCCGTCAAGCTATCCGCTACCCCGCGTAACTCCAGAATACGTAGGCGAATCCGTTCGGACTCAGTTTGCAATTGAAAAGGGCGACCAGAACCTGCGGTATAAGGCGCGATGGCAGCTAACTGAGCAACGCCCTCGGCCAAAGTCAGGGCCGTATTGATTTCGGGTAAGGTTTCTGATTCAAATTCGGACAATGACGCTTCACTGACACGCATAGACTGCCAGCCTATACCCACCATAAAAAACGCCACCACACTGATGGCTAAAATGGACAAAGACGCTTTTTGACGGATACTCGTAAAGCGCATTTACTGAATCCGCACCGGACCCTGGAAAAAATACCCCAAGCCACGTTGAGTCTTAATGAACTCCGGCGTCTTAGGGTTTTGTTCTATTTTTCGACGCAGACGCAAAATCAGCACGTCTACCGTGCGATCAAATACCTCTGTGTCTAAACCTCGGCTTTGCTCTATCAATTGTTCACGGGAAAAAATCCGATCAGGATGGCGTGCCAACACTTCCAATAAAGAAAACTCACCCAGCGTCAGAGTCACCAGCTTTCCCTCTTTATCTTGTAAAAGCCGCGCCGTTAAATCCAACACCCAGCTCCCAAATATCAAACAATCATGATCTTGATTAATGGCGCTGCCCAAGGCTGACGGAGCTTGATAAGCACGGCGTAACAGAGCGTGAATTCGAGCGGTCAGCTCACGCAAGTTAAAGGGTTTCATCATGTAA
>CAZBUC010000283.1:0-938 GCA_964494965.1 uncultured Maribrevibacterium sp. | reverse complement strand
CGGTCGGTTTCATCGCCCTTACCTGTCAGCATCATGATGGGCATGGCAAATCGTAATCTAATGTCTCGAGCAAGATTCAAACCGTCTTCTTCTTGCAGGTATAAATCCATCAATACCAAATCTACAGGCTCAGCGTCCAAATGAAGCCAAGTTTGACGACCATTTTCTGCTTCTAATACTCGATAGCCTTTTTGTGACAAGGCGTCACAAAGCAGTTGACGAATATCTTGATCATCGTCCACCACCAATAGGGTCTTTTTATTTTGCTCAGTCATTGTCTAAGTTGGAATCCATTGTCGTTATTATTTGCACACCAAACTAACGCAGAAATCGCCATCAGGGTATGTGTTGTATCATGTTAAAATTAATAGAAGATTAACAGAAGAAAAAGCAAAATAACCTTTTCCCATGCGGTATTGTCGCACCAAGATGCCGTTTAGATCACACCATGAGCCATTTTATGTCAAACGAACTGCCCATTCACTCACTTATCCCCCAACTCAAGCAGCAACTTTTGCATCACCACGAAGCAATTTTAGAAGCCGCTCCCGGTGCGGGTAAAACCACGGTGGTTCCATTGGCTTTAATGAATGAGGCTTGGCTCAAAGGGCGCAAAATACTCATGTTAGAACCAAGACGTTTAGCAGCGAAAACCGCCGCAAAACGCCTTGCCGACAGTTTACAAGAAGCTCTCGGACAGCGTATTGGTTATCGAATTCGCCATGAAGGCAAAGAAAGTCCACTCACGCAAGTTCTGGTGGTCACCGAAGGTGTATTAACGCGCATGTTGCACGATGACCCAAGCCTAGATGGCATTGCTTTGGTGATTTTCGACGAGTTCCACGAGCGCAATTTGCATTCGGATTTAGCCTTTGCTTTGTGCCTACAAGCACGCGAGTTGTATCGTGACCAAGATCCGCTTAAGCTCTTGGTGATGT
>CAZBUC010000282.1:2751-3366 GCA_964494965.1 uncultured Maribrevibacterium sp. | reverse complement strand
GGTGCCCAATATGCACTTATGGTGAGTTCCGGTTCGACCGCTAATTTATTGATGATTGCGGCGTTATTTTTTACGAAGAATGCCAAGTATAAATTGAAACGCGGTGATGAAGTGATTGTGCCAGCGGTTTCTTGGTCGACAACGTATTTTCCGTTACAACAATACGGCTTGAAAGTGAAGTTTGTGGACATTGACCGTCAAACGTTAAACATGGATCTAGACAAACTGGAAGCGGCAATAACCGATAATACGAGAGCAATCTTGTCTGTCAACTTGTTGGGCAATCCAAACGACTTTGCTCGGATGAATGAGATTATCGCTGGTCGAGATATTTTTATTTTAGAAGACAACTGTGAGTCAATGGGTGCCACCTTAAATGGTAAGCAAGCCGGCACGTTTGGCGTGATGGGCACGTTTAGTTCATTTTTCTCGCATCATATTGCGACGATGGAAGGTGGCTGTGTCGTGACAGACGACGAAGAGCTTTATCACATCTTATTATGTATTCGTGCCCATGGCTGGACTCGTAACCTACCGAAGTTCAATAAGGTAACAGGTGAGAAGAGCGACGATGCGTTTGAAGAGTCGTTTAAATTTGTATTGCCTGGATACAAT
>CAZBUC010000282.1:2312-2741 GCA_964494965.1 uncultured Maribrevibacterium sp. | reverse complement strand
ATTAGAAATGAGTGGTGCATTGGGTATCGAACAGCTGAAGAAGTTACCAAACTTTATTGAAACACGTCGTAAAAATGCGGAGCTGTTTCAGTCATTGTTTGCGGATCACCCTTTCATAGAGATTCAACAGGAAACAGGTGAGAGCAGCTGGTTTGGTTTTTCATTGATCCTGAAAGAAAATGCGCCGTATAGCCGAGCAGAGTTAGTGAAAAAGCTCGTGGAAAATGGTATTGAATGTCGCCCCATTGTCACAGGAAATTTTTCCCGAACAAGTGAAGGAACTTGGGAGTCATTTACAGAAGATGAGCGTTTTAGGATAAACAATTTACTCAACGTATAATAGTAAATTTATAACTTACAAAGAATAAGTTAATGGAATCATCCAATGGACACCACAACTTCCTATCACACTATAATTGAACAGGTGCT
>CAZBUC010000282.1:0-2302 GCA_964494965.1 uncultured Maribrevibacterium sp. | reverse complement strand
CCTTAGAAGCATCAGAATACCTTGATGAGAATGGGCTGTTTGTAGGCAATCATCAGAATGATATTGAAGCAGAAATAAAACTGTTAGCGAAAGTTCTGTTCTAATGTATTTAGAAAAAGAAGATTTTAGAGGTCTTGTACAGCATGGTGTATTGTTTTCAATAGATCTAGTTGTGCTGGATACTCAAAATCGAATATTAGTGGGTGAACGCATTAACCGCCCAGCACAAGGTTATTGGTTTGTGCCGGGCGGAAGAGTGTACAAGAACGAAACTCTGATGAAAGCATTTGAACGTATCTGTTTGGATGAATTAGGTCAGGTTTTTTCTTATCAAGATGCAAAACCATTAGGGTTATACGATCACTTTTATAACGACAGTGTGTTTGGTGATGATATTTCGACACATTACATTAATGCACCTTATTTAATAGAACTGCTAGCAACAGACACGTTAGATTTACCGCCTGATCAGCATCGACATTACCGATGGGTGAAAGTCGATGATTTGGCTTGTGATGACTCAATACATGATTACAGCAAGGTGTTTATTGATCATTTATGTAACGTGAGTATCAATACTGTTCGCTTAGATCCCATAGAATTGGTAAATGTAAAATGTTAATCAATACAACCGAAGGTAGACAGTTCGATACGCAGGGCGACCAATCAATCTTAGACGCGGCACTGAAATCCGATTTAGTGTTTGAGTACAGTTGCAAAAATGGCCAGTGTGGTGTCTGTAAAACCACTTTACTGAAAGGCAATATCGTTGAGTTGCAGTCGCAATTAGCACTGACGGATCAAGAGAGAAAAAACGATAAGATTTTAACTTGCTGCTGTGCCGCTGTGACAGACATTGAGATAGACGCCGTTGATTTGAGTGCTTTGCATGGTATCGAAATCAAAACGTTACCGGCCCGTGTGAGTCAAGTTGCTTACCTGAGTGAAAATATCGTGGAGGTTACACTACGCCTTCCCCCTACTGCGCATTTTCAATTTATAGAAGGCCAGTATTTGGATGTTATTTGGAATGCGATCCGTCGCAGTTACTCCATTGCGAGCGTCAGCACAGAAAAAGAAATTACCTTGCTGATTAAACGTTTTGAAAATGGTCAAATGAGTGACTATTGGTTTAATAAAATACAAGCCAATGACTTATTGAGAATAGAAGGACCAAAAGGTACTTTCTTTTTACGTGATGCTCATCAGCCGTTGATTTTTTTAGCAACAGGCACTGGAATTGCGCCGATTAAATCTATCTTACATCGTCTTGAGCAGGATCCTGATTACCATCAAAAACACCCCATTGCTGTGTACTGGGGCAATCGATACCCTGACGAGTTTGTCTGGCAAGCAGATTTCCATAAGTTAAAAGTGGTTTTTTCTCATGTGTTATCAAAGCCTGTGGCCGATTGGGCTGGTGAAACGGGCTATGTGCAAGACATCGCGCTATCGAAGCACACTAATCTGAATGATTGTGCTGTATACGCTTGTGGCTCAAATGCCATGATTCAATCGGCAAAACAAAAGTTCTTAGCCACTGGATTGCCTGAAAATAGGTTTTATTCTGATGCCTTTGTGCAAAGTTTTTAGACTATAGGAAATTGTAAATGAAAGCAGTTATTTTAGCCGGCGGATTAGGCACTCGACTTAGCGAAGAAACAAGCACTCGCCCAAAACCTATGGTTGAGATTGGTGGTAAACCGATACTTTGGCACATTATGAAAATGTATTCGTATCATGGCATTACAGACTTTATCGTTTGCTGTGGTTACAAGGGATATGTGATTAAAGAGTATTTTGCTAACTATTTTCTTCATATGTCAGACGTCACGTTTAACATGAAAGATAATGAAATGACAGTTCACCAGATGCGAGCTGAACCTTGGACGGTAACTCTGGTTGATACTGGTGATAGTTCAATGACGGGAGGCCGTCTTCGAAGAGTGGCTGAGCACATAAAAGATGAAGAAGCGTTTTGCTTTACCTACGGAGATGGCGTTTCGGATATCGATATAGCAGAAACGATTCGTTTCCACAAAAATCATGGAAAACAAGCCACATTAACGGCGACTTATCCGCCAGGGCGCTTTGGTGCACTGGATATGAAGAACGGTCTGGTTCGTAGTTTTAAGGAAAAGCCTAAAGGCGACGGTGCTATGATCAATGGTGGATTTTTTGTATTGTCACCTAGCGTTTTAGAATTGATCGATGGTGACGATTCTACTTGGGAGCAAGAACCCCTTATGACATTGGCAGAACAGGGTGAGCTAATGGCGTATGAGCACAAAGGTTTTTGGCA
>CAZBUC010000281.1:0-3369 GCA_964494965.1 uncultured Maribrevibacterium sp. | reverse complement strand
TAGAATGGCGTCAGGAACGCAGTTTGAACATTGAATCCGATAAAGAGAGAAAGGCCGTCGCATGAGCATTTTGATTGAAAATATTTCCAAAAAATTTGGCCACTTTCAAGCCTTATCCCCTTTATCATTAGATATTAGCGAAGGGGAAATGATTGGTTTACTGGGCCCCTCTGGGTCAGGTAAAACCACCCTGCTGCGTATTATTGCTGGATTGGAAGGCGCGGATTCCGGACGAATTCAGTTTGGTGACCGCGATGTCACCAATCTGCATGTGCGTGATCGCCGTGTCGGATTTGTGTTCCAAAACTACGCTTTATTCCGCCACATGACGGTGGCCGATAACGTCGCCTTTGGTCTTGAAGTGCTGCCTCGTAAAGAGCGTCCAAATCGTGCTGAAATCCAAAAACGCGTTATGCATTTATTGGAAATGGTACAACTTGAACATCTTGCTAATCGCTTTCCATCACAGCTTTCTGGTGGTCAAAAACAACGTATCGCTTTAGCGCGTGCCTTGGCAACACAACCTGAAGTCTTGTTATTAGACGAACCATTCGGAGCCTTAGACGCAAAAGTTCGCAAAGAACTGCGTCGCTGGTTGCGTGGTTTGCATGATGAACTCGGCTTTACAAGCGTATTTGTGACTCACGATCAGGAAGAGGCGCTAGAGCTATCAGACCGCGTGGTGGTCATGAGCAATGGAAATATTGAACAAATCGACCAACCAGGCACCCTCTACGCATCGCCAAACAGCCGATTTGTGTTTGACTTCCTTGGCAATGCCAACGTGTTCGAAAGCAAAATCGACGCAGGGGTATGGCGTAACGGTCAAGCCAGCATTGCGCTCCCTAACGGAGCCCAGCAAGAAGACGGGCAGCTCTATATTCGTTCCCACGAATTCTTTGTCTCGACAGAAGCGACCGCTCAAGCCGACTTGCCCTTGCGTGTTGTCGCTATCAATCCGATTGGTGCAGAGGTGCGTTTAGAGCTGGCTCCCATTGGCTGGCAAAGTAACGACGTGTGGGAAGTCGACCTGCCTCACAAGGCCTTTGATAAAAACGGCTTTGAAAAAGGCCAAACGGTTTTTGTGACGCCCAAAGCGGGTTATTTCTTCGCCCACGACGCAAAACAGCCAGTAGAGGTACACTGGGCGATGACAAAATAAACACACAGTAACAAACCAGCCCCTAATACAAGGAACCTCTTCGTGTTCCTTGTATTAGGGGCTTTTATTTACCTGAAAATATGCGATATTGGGCCCGACAATAATAAGCAAGAGAGTCAGGTATGTCACAAGAAAAGGGGACATTAAATACAGCGCATTTTCAAAGCCATCTAAAACACGCTAATTTGGTATTCACTGCGGCAACGGAACGTAAAACCACCTTGGATGCTAAAAAAGCCTGCTTTGTTTTGCTGGATCATTTTTCGATGTCCTCTTTCTCTATCGCCTTAGACACACTCGTCACTCTTAACTTGGTGCACCATCAGTCTATTTATGACTGCAAAACATACAGCCTTAATGACAACAAAACGCTTTCGGACATTTCTATTACTCTGACCACCGATGGCAATATACAAGACCTCTCCTTAGGAAAAGACGACCTCCTCATCGTATGTGGGGGATTCAGGACAGTGTTAAAATCTGAACCACAGCTCAACAAGATAATTCGTAAAGCCGCTCAATCAAACGCCACCGTCATGGGCGTCTGGAATGGGGGATTTTATATTGCAGACAGTAAAATAAAAGACAACCATACTGTCGCCATTCATCAAGACAACAAAGCCATCATGGCAGAACGTTTTCCAGGGCTGCATATAGCAACGTCTAGCTACAGCGAAGAAGGCCAAATACTGACTTGCTCAGGGCCTAACAGCGCCCTAGATATGATGCTGCATTTCATCAAAATGACGTGGAGTGCGGAAGACGCCCAGGCCGTGGCTAAAGTAATTGGGGCAGATCGCCTCAGCGAAGCCGATAACGACATTAGCAACCGTTTTTTGCGGGCCGACTCACGTATCCCCGACTGCATTAAAGAGTCCATTATTTTGATGGAAAGTAACATCGAGGATCCGCTGACCATCGATGAACTGGCGAGCCTAGTCGGTATTTCTCGGCGCAAATTAGAACGCTTATTTAAAAGCCACATTGGTGTCGCACCCGCGCGCTACTACATGGAGTACCGCTTAACCCGTGCTAGGCAACTTATTCAACAGTCAAACTTAAGTATTTTTGACGTTTCCATCGCCTGCGGTTTCGTCAGTTCAGCCCATTTTAGCCGAACCTATCATCGTTATTTTGCTCAATCACCGATCGACACTCGACGTACCACACAGTCAACTTGATCAAAATAACGCACTCAAAGATGGAATACGCTAGAGCTTCATTAAGCTACGAATATGGCAAAATGCGGCACGACCAAGGGCATCTACATTGTAACCGCCTTCTAAAACAGAAACGATGCGCCCCTGACAATGGCGCTCAGCCACCTCCATTAAACGATCTGTGATCCAAGTAAAATCGGACTCGCTTAGTCTTAGCTGCCCCATAGGGTCTTCTTTGTGGGCATCAAAGCCCGCTGAAATCATAATAAGCTGTGGCTTAAAAGCCTCCAATGCGGGCAGTAATTGGGTGCTGATAGCGGCTTGAAAAGCCTCACTGCCAGCCCCCGCTTCTAGTGGCATATGAAGAATATTGTCGTGAGAGTCGCCCGGATCACTGTAAGGATAAAACGGATGTTGATAGCTGGACGCAAACAAGACGCTTTCCTCGTTTTTAAAAATGTCTTCCGTGCCATTGCCATGGTGCACATCAAAATCGACGATAGCAACACGCGCTAACCCGTAGTGTCTAAGCGCATGTCGGGTGCCAACCGCAATATTATTAAACAAACAAAACCCCATGGCTTTATCGTATTCCGCATGGTGCCCTGGGGGACGAATCGCACAAAACGCATTGTCCATCTCACCCGTCATCACCAAATCAACCGCTTTCACCACAGCCCCCGCCGCAAATAACGCCGCGTCTAATGTGTGAGGCATCATGATGGTTTCAGGCTCTAACTCGACATGCCCCGCTTCAGGCGCCCGAGCAAAAATAGAGTCCACATAAGCGGCATCGTGAGTGTCCACAAGCTGCTCCCGTGTCGCAGGATCTGACTCTATGCGGCGCACAAAGTCCATCAGCTGACCATTAATTAAGCGGTTTTGTATCGCTCCAAGACGCAAGGGTGACTCAGGATGATCTTCCCCCATATTGTGTTTGTCGCAATAAGTGTGTGTGATATAAGCCGTTGTCATTTAAGGTCTCTGGATTATTATTTTTATTAATGTAATGCTGATAAGTATCAAGCCACGAAGGTGTCAATACAG
>CAZBUC010000280.1:0-3375 GCA_964494965.1 uncultured Maribrevibacterium sp. | reverse complement strand
CGCCTTTGAATATATGGATAATCAAATATATGATTATCCATATACTTTAACACTTGGCTGAACCCTAATGACGCAAAACGACTTAACCCACATCGACTTCACACAGCTAGAAACACCCGATTTTCATCGCTTTACTTCCACACCTTCTAGCCATAAACCACGTATTCTATTGTTATATGGCTCCTTGCGGGAACGATCTTTCAGTCGTTTAGTAATTGAAGAATGCGCTCGTATCCTTGCCCATTTTGGCGCCGATGTAAAAATATTTAACCCTGAAGGCTTGCCTCAAACCGACAGTGGAGATGACCAACACCCTAAAGTGGTCGAACTACGTGAGCTAATGATGTGGTCAGAAGGACAAGTATGGTGTTCTCCAGAACGTCATGGATCGATGACCAGCATTTTCAAAAGTCAGATAGATTGGGTTCCCTTAAGCATCGGCAGTGTGCGCCCCACGCAAGGAAAAACGCTTGCGGTAATGCAAGTCTGTGGCGGTTCGCAATCGTTTAACGTCGTAAATCAATTGCGAATTTTGGGACGTTGGATGCGCATGTTTACCATTGCCAACCAATCTTCTGTTGCGAAAGCGTTTTTAGAGTTTGATGACAACGACAGAATGAAACCTTCGGCTTATTACAATCGCATTGTGGATGTTATG
This sequence comes from uncultured Maribrevibacterium sp., assembly GCA_964494965.1. Taxonomy (GTDB): domain Bacteria; phylum Pseudomonadota; class Gammaproteobacteria; order Pseudomonadales; family Marinomonadaceae; genus Marinomonas. The sequence goes on along the minus strand of CAZBUC010000280.1, from coordinate 2,717 downwards.
GAAGAGCTAATGAAATTCACGCTGTTATTAAGAGACAACACAGAATACTTGGTTGATCGCTACTCTGAACGAGTTGAATCTGCCGAACAATTAAGCCAACGCGTCAATCAATCTTCAATCTAGGAGTGACCATGATCGTTATTCATCATAACCCAGACTGCAGCACATCTCGTAACGTACTTGATATCATTACCGACGCGGGCTATCAGCCGATTGTCATCGATTACCAAAAGGAAGGCTGGACGAAAGCGCAGTTATTGGCGTTATTTGCAGCCGCTGATTTAACACCCAAAACCGCCCTAAGAGTCAGTAAGTCCCCAGCCGAAGCGTTAGGCTTACTAAACGAAGGCGTATCGGATGAAGACATTTTGCAAGCCATGTTGAATCACCCTATTTTGGTAAATCGTCCCATTGTGTGCACGAGCAAAGGGGTGAAATTATGCCGCCCAAGTGAATCGGTACTGTCATTGCTCGACAAATGGCCAGCAGGCCCTTACTACAAGGAAGACGGAGAATGTATTTTAGACGCAGATGGCAAGCAGGTCATTAAGCCAGACTAAGCACTCTCATTGCACCATGCTGCTCTTAATAGAAGAGAGTAAAATAGTCACTCACGTTATCAAAAAAGAGAACACCATGAAAGTACTGGTATTTTTAGGAAGCGTTCGAGACAGCACTCCCCCTTCTCCAGCCAGACTGGGCGAACGAGTCGCTCTTGCCTGCGTTCACTATCTTGCAGAACATTTCTCAGATCTGTCGGTTGAATTGATCGACCCGCTGGACTATCCACTGGATACGATTTTTAAGCCCCATTTTTCCTACCATCAAAACAAGGTGCCAGAGCAATTGGATGCCCTCGCCACAAAAATCGCCCAAGCCGATGCTTATGTGATGGTTAGTCCAGAATACAACCACTCTATGAGTCCAGCACTGGCGAATCTTCTTAACCATTTTGGCGCGTCGCTGTTTTCTTACAAACCCAGCGCCATTGTCACCTATTCTGCTGGGCAATGGGGTGGCGCACGCGCGGCTGTGAACATGCGTACTTTTTTAGCAGAACTTGGCTGCTTGCCCGTATCGGCCATGATACACATCCCCAACGCTCAAACGGTTTTTCAGCAAGATGGCGACTATCTGCAAGACAAAGAACACTGGCAAGAGTATTTGGGACGCACTTTTAATCAGCTCTGGTGGTGGACAGCCGCGACGAAACAACAGCGTGAAATCCTTGACCCACGCACATTGGTAAAAGATTTGAAGCGAAATCCCTCACAGCGTAACGCCCCAAAATAATGGTTGAAACACTAAAACAAACACGCGTCACAAAGTGAAAACTAGATCGAGTGACGCGTATTACAATTAAGTCCCTACAACAATTTAGAGTTTATATTATTAAAAATGAACTAGGATACAAACTGCTCCGCCCAAAACGCCACTGGAGAGGCAAGCAGAATGGTCAAAGCGACTCGCTGATACCAAACAATCAGCATTTGCTTAATGTTCAACGGAATCTCGGTCGACAAAATACACGGAATCGACGCAGAGAAGAAAAGAATCGATGAAATAGACACCACACCAACCACAAACTTCACCACGAAGACGCTTTTCGCAGCGATCAAGGCCGGTAAGAACATTTCCGCTAGACCTGTCGCCGACGCCGTCGCCACCATCATGGGATCAGGCAATTGTGCGATCCACGCAAAGGGGTAGAACAAGTAACCAATCCACTCAAATATTGGTGTGTATTTCGCCAATAACAAACCACACAAACCCACAGACATGATAGAAGGCAAAATACTCATTGCCATTAACATGCCCTCTTTGATGTTTTGCAGGATATTACGAGCAATCGGCGTGGCATTGTTCGCCACTTCCAGCCCTTCTAAAGCTGCCTGTTTAAAACGAGAATGCTGAAACTTTTCCACTTCACGACTCTCGGCTGTGTCATCCATTTTACTAAGCGGGAAAAGTCGTACTGTAATCGCTGTCACCACAAAGGTAATCAGCAAGGTTGCCCAGAAAAAGATATTCCAAACCTCCATCAAACCCAGTGTTTTCGCCACAATCACCATAAATGTAGCTGATACGGTGGAAAAGCCAGTCGCAATAATCGCCGCTTCTTTCGCAGAATATTGGCCAGACTTATAAACTCGGTTGGTAATCAATAAGCCTATAGAATAACTGCCGACAAAAGACGCCACCGCATCAATCGCAGACTTACCCGGCGTTTTAAACAAGGGTTTCATAATTGGCTGCAACAGTACGCCTGCAAACTCAAGCAAACCATAGCCAATCAAAAACGCCAAAAACACCGCACCAATCGGCACAATCAGCCCAACAGGAACAACCAGCTTGCTAAACAAAAACGGCAACATGTCTTTTTCTAACAAAAAAGCCGGTCCAACGGAGAAAAACGCCATCACCGCCGTCACCACACCTAAAACCTTAAAAACAGACAACACGGTTTGGGTTTTACTGGCGCGCCAGCTACCCGATATGAAGGGGTAAACACCGCCAGCCAACACCACTAAAATAGCGTAGATTTCCGTCATTTGAGCATGGTCACTGCGTAACCAGGACACAATATGATCGAGCGGTATGGTTTCTTTTCCACCGACACTGATCGGAATAAAAAAGACAAAAATACCAATGCAGCTATAGGCAATGAGTTTAAGAAGAGACAGTGGAGACACGGCTCCGGACTTTGGATCAGTAGC
>CAZBUC010000279.1:0-3406 GCA_964494965.1 uncultured Maribrevibacterium sp. | reverse complement strand
ATTTTAACACCTTGCCCCGTTCCAAACAGGGCAAAGCGAAAGCAAGCTTGGCTTAATTTCTGACGTAGCCTTAGGGTGATTCAATCTTGAGAGATGTTGTCTTAATAGAGCGAGTCACTCAATGCAGTCTTTGATAGGGGGAGAGCCAGCGGCTCTTCCCCTATTTTATTTTTTGGAGTGTATAAATGGAAAACCTAAAGCAGATTCTTGCTGATGCGCTAAGCGCGGTGGCTGCGTCTGAGAGTGAGTCCGCACTAGATGATGTACGTGTGCATTATCTGGGTAAGAAGGGCGCTCTGACTGCTTTGTTGAAACAGCTTGGTCATGTTTCTGCAGAGGACAGACCGAAATTTGGTCAAATGGTCAACGAAGCAAAAGATCAAGTTCAGGAAAAAATAACCGAACGTAAAACGGCACTTGCTGTGGCGGCGCTAAACGCCAAATTGGCAACGGAAACCATCGATATTTCTTTGTCTGGTAAAGGACAAGAAGTGGGCGGCTTGCATCCTGTGACTCGTACCATGGAACGCATTGAAACCTTTTTTCGTGGCATTGGCTTTGACGTGGCTTCTGGCCCAGAGATCGAAGACGATTATCACAATTTTGAAGCGTTAAATATTCCTGCGCATCACCCTGCACGTGCAATGCAAGATACCTTCTATTTTAATCCAACAACCGTACTAAGAACCCATACATCGCCTGTTCAAGTGCGTACGATGGAAACCACGCAGCCCCCCATTCGAATTATTTGTCCAGGTCGCGTATACCGCTGCGATTCGGATCAGACGCACACACCAATGTTCCATCAGGTTGAGGGTTTATTGATTGACGAAAATATATCTTTCGCTGATCTGAAAGGCATATTGCAACAATTTTTGAATGTCTTTTTCGAAGACGATCTTAAAGTGCGCTTTCGTCCTAGCTATTTTCCATTTACTGAGCCTTCCATTGAAGTGGATATCATGCGTACCAACAGCAAAGGCGAAGAGTCTTGGCTGGAAGTGTTGGGATGCGGCATGGTTCACCCAAAGGTATTGGAAATGTCGGGAATTGACTCTGAGAAGTATACCGGTTTTGCCTTTGGTATGGGGGTAGAGCGGTTTGCAATGTTGCGCTACAAAGTAGACGACCTGCGTATGTTCTTCGAGAACGATTTACGCTTCCTTAAGCAGTTCAAGTAACCCGTCGATCTAGGATGTTTTTATGAAAATTAGTGAGAATTGGCTAAGAGAGTGGGTCAATCCAAACATCAGTAGCGATGATTTGGTGGCGCAAATAACATTAGCTGGCCTTGAGGTGGATGAAGTTTTACCTGTTGCATCCGCGTTTTCTGGCGTTGTAGTGGGTGAAATTGTCAGTGCAGAACCTCATCCAAATGCAGATAAGCTACAAGTGTGTCAAGTGTCCGACGGTAGCGAACTTTTTCAAGTTGTCTGCGGTGCGCCTAATGCGCGTCCTGGCATTAAGATTCCTTTTGCAAAAATCGGTGCGGTATTAGGTGCTGATTTTAAAATTAAAAAAGCCAAACTGCGACAAGTCGAATCTTTTGGCATGTTGTGCTCAGCGTCAGAATTAGGGTTGAGCGACGATCATGATGGCATAATGGAATTGCCCGCTATTGCAAAAACGGGTGAAGATTTCCGCGCTTTTTTAGGTTTGGACGATCAAATCATCGATGTGGACTTAACGCCTAACCGCAGCGACTGTTTAAGTATTGCTGGTTTGGCTCGCGAAGTCGGAGTGTTAAACAAGACGGATGTGACGCCTGTTAACGTCATGGCATCTGATGTTGCTATCGATGATGTTTTCCCGGTGCGAGTTGAAGCGACTGAGGCTTGTCCTCGTTATGTGGGCCGTGTTGTGCGTGGAGTGAACGTTGCCGCTTCTACGCCTTTGTGGATGGTTGAAAAGCTTCGTCGCAGTGGTATTCGCTCCATTGATCCTATCGTCGATATTACGAACTACGTTATGCTCGAGCTGGGTCAGCCAATGCATGCTTTTGACTTGATGAATCTCTCAGGCTCAATCGTAGTCCGTATGGCTAATAAAGATGAAAAAATTGTCTTGCTGGATGGTCAGGAAGTGACCTTGCGTGAAGATACTCTAGTCATCGCAGACGAAAAAGCACCATTAGCCATCGCTGGCGTGATGGGTGGCGAAGGGTCAGGGGTAAGTGCCGACACGAAAGATATTTTCCTTGAAAGTGCTTTTTTCGCGCCATTAGCGTTAGCAGGTAAAGCGCGTTCTTATGGCTTGCATACTGACTCTTCTCATCGTTTTGAGCGTGGTGTAGACGCAACGCTTCAAGAAAAAGCCCTTGAGCGAGCAACTGCCTTGGTGGTTGAAATCGCTGGTGGCCAAGTGGGTCCTATTACCCATGTCGTGAGCGATGTGGATTTGCCTGAAGCGGCCATTGTCACCTTGCGTCGTAAAAAACTTGATCAGTATTTGGCAATGTCCATCGAGAAAGATTTAGTGACAGACATTTTGACCCGTCTTGGTTTAGACATGGTTGAAGTGACGGACGACGCTTGGACGACAAGAGCGCCATCTCATCGCTTTGATATTGCTATTGAAGCCGATTTGATTGAAGAAGTGGCACGTATCTATGGCTACGACAATCTTCCTTCGTCTATGCCACAAGCCGCCGTTAATTTTACGCCGCTATCTGAAACAAAAACTCAGATACAAGTGCTACGATCTATTTTGGTGTCGCAAGGCTACCAAGAGGCTGTGACTTACAGTTTTATTGATCCAAATTTGAGTAAGCAGTTTTTACCAGATATTGAGCCTATAGCTTTGGCAAACCCGATATCAGCGGATATGGGGGTGATGAGACCTAGCCTGGTGCCTGGTTTGGTGAAAGCGTATTTGTACAATCAAAATCGCCAGCAGTCTCGTGTGCGCTTATTTGAAACAGGTCGTCGCTTTATTGGCTCTGTTGATGCGTTGGCAGAATTGGACCAACAGCAACAAGTGGCTGGTCTTATAGCAGGAACTCGTCATCCTGAAGCTTGGTATCACGGTAGTGAAAAAGTCGATTTTTATGACTTAAAGGCACACGTGGAGGCTTTGTTTGCTCTAAATAATGGTGGAAAGCCTACTTATGAGCGCTCTGAGTGTGAGTTTTTGCATCCTGGGCGGTCGGCTGATATTTTTCTAGAAGGTCAGTTTGTGGGTTTAATGGGTGAGCTGCATCCGCAACTATCAAAATCATTAGGGGCGAATCAGCCTATTTATGTTTTTGATATTGCTTTGCATGCGGTATTAGGCGCCAAATTGCCTGAATACACCGCTGTATCGCGCTTTCCTGAAGTGCGTCGTGATTTGGCCTTACTTGTTGACCGCTCTGTGCCTGTCAGTGCATTAGAAAAAGTGATCTCTGATGCGGCCGGTGAGGCGCTTA
>CAZBUC010000278.1:0-3417 GCA_964494965.1 uncultured Maribrevibacterium sp. | reverse complement strand
AAAGTTTTCCCTAATCCTATCGCACACAACAATAGTGTCATTTAGCGAGTAACCCACTACCGCGAGCAAGGCAGCCAACACTGTCAGATCAAATTCAACCTCAAAAAGCGAAAAGAACCCTAATGTGATAATGACGTCATGGGCCAAAGCCGCTACAGACGCTAATGAAAACTTAAACTGAAAGCGTACAGCGACGTAGATCATCACCACAGCCAGAGCAAGCAACATGCCCAGACCACCCTGTTCACGCAACTCTTCACCTACCTGAGCACCCACAAACTCAGAGCGCTTTAGGGTGACACGAGTGTCAGCGCCATCTTGCAGAGTTAACAGGACCTCATCACCCAAAGTGGGTGTATAAGCATTAGCCAAACGAACCACAACATCCGTTGACGACCCAAAATTCTGCACTACCACATCGCCATAACCATTAGCTGCAAGCAGCTCACGAACATCTTCTAGTTCTGGCGCTTCTTGATAACCCACTTCAATCAGGGTACCACCGGTAAAATCTAAACCAAATTGCAACCCCTTTACCGCTAACGAGCCAATTGACACCAATAACAACACAATTGAGAAAACAGCAACCAGCTTGCGCATTGCCATAAATGGAATATTTGTCACTTTCATGGCGCTCTCCTAAATGTACAGTTTCTTGTTTTTACGACCACCATACACAAGATTTACCTGTGCACGAGTCACGATGAGCGCTGTAAACATCGAGGTAATAATCCCTAATGATAAAGTCACAGCAAACCCTTTGACTGGTCCAGTACCAACTGCAAATAAGATGACAGCCACCAACAGAGTAGTAATGTTGGCATCAAAAATCGTCGTGAAAGCACGATTAAAGCCTGAGTGTATGGCTTGTTGACTGGGCACTCCATTTGCTAGCTCTTCCTTTATCCTCGAGAAAATCAACACATTCGCGTCGACGGCCATCCCCATTGTCAAAACAATACCCGCGATACCAGGCAAGGTTAACGTGGCTGATAGCAAGGACATGCAGGCCATCAACAACATGATGTTTAACGCTAACGAAATATTGGCAAAAATACCAAACACCTTGTAATAAACCAGCATAAACAGCATAACGACCATTAAGCCTATCTGCGCAGAACTCACCCCTAGCTTAATATTCTCAGCACCCAAACTCGGCCCAATCGTACGCTCTTCAACAAAATAGATAGGTGCAGCAAGCGCACCAGCACGCAACAATAGCGCCAATTCCGACGACTCACGAGGGCTGTCTAAACCAGTAATACGAAATGAGTTACCCAGTGTTGTTTGAATGGTTGCCAATGAAATAATGCTTTTTTCACTGTAACTACGACGAATCTCTTCTAGCTCTCCGTCCTTTTCAACGAAACGAGTGCGAGACTTGTGTTCGATAAACACCACGGCCATATTACGGCCAACCGCAGAACGAGTGACCTTACTCATCTGCTTACCGCCCTTGCCATCTAAACTAATGTTTACCTGTGGGCGTCCATTTTCATCAAACGAAGAACTGGCATCAGAAACACTGTCGCCAGTGATGATAATATCGCGCTCTAAACGCGCCGTGCGACCGCTACCATCGCGGAAGGTCAATGATTCAATATCAGAGCCTCTATCGTCTAACCCTGCCTCAAGACGAAACTCCAAGTTAGCCGTTGCACCGATAATACGTTTTGCCGCTGCCGTGTCTTGTACACCAGGCAACTCCACAACAATACGATTTGTTCCCTGACGCTGCACCAAAGGCTCAGCGACGCCCAACTCATTCACACGATTACGTAAAGTCGTTAAGTTCTGCTGGAGCGCGTACACTTCAATTTCTTGCTTCGCCGCTTCCGTAAAACGAACATCTAGGTAAAAATCACCATCAGCTTGACGAGATGCGTAACGATATTCAGCAAACTCATCCTCTAATATCGTCTCAGCCGCCGACAAATCGGCTTCCTGCAAGAACCGGATCGAAAGAACTTCCCCATTCACATCAACACTGCGATAACGTATTCTGTCGTTTCGTAGCAACACCTTCATTTCGCTAGAAGCGATTTCAAGCCGTTGTCTAAGGGCAGCAGGCGTATCAACCTCTAATAGAAAATGCACACCACCGCGCAGATCAAGGCCTAATTTGGCAGGACCTGCACCCAACGAAGATAACCAATCCGGTGTTGTCGGTACTAAGTTAAGCGCCGTCACGAACCCATCACCTAGCGCCGCTGCTACAATTGGTTTAGCTGCAAGTTGGTCCTCTCCGCTCTTAAAGCGCAAGGTACCGCCGACAGAGGTAATCTCTGCCTCTTTTAATTCAATATTGGCTTTTTCGAGCGCATCTTTTGCTGTTTGTATCGTTCGCTCGTCAACCACAGACGTGGCTTTTTGGGTAGATAGTTGTAGCGCTGGATCATCTGGATAAAGATTTGGGAAGGCATACAGTAGCCCCAAAGCCAAAACAAGAAGAATTAGCAAATACTTCCACAAGGGGTACTTGTTAAGCATGAAAAGTCCTTTACACCTAAATTTAATGACTAGAGGAAAAGAAAAACGCCTCAGTCGAGGCGCTTTTCTAAGAAAGTTAGATAGACTTCAATGTTCCTTTAGGCAACACGGCTGCCACAGAAGCCTTCTGAAATTTCATTTCAATGCCTTCAGACACTTCAAGCATGACATAGTTATCGTCTACTTTAGACACTTTACCCAATACACCACCGCCAGTAACGACCTCGGTGCCTTTTGCTAGCGATGCAATCAAGTTTTTATGCTCTTTTGCACGTTTCGCTTGTGGGCGCCACATAAGGAAGTAAAAAATGACAACGAAGCCCGCAAGAAGTACTAGGTTAAAAATACCTGCATCTGCTGGTGCGCCGCCTTCAGCGTAAGCTGGTGAGATCAATGCGATCATGGTGTTAACTCTCCAATGGTTTATGAAACTGTTGCGACCTTTTTATAAAGGAATTCGCATATTTTTGTTTACTCTTTATTCAAAGCTGGCGTTTCTAAGCCACGCTTTGCATAAAACTCATCAACAAAGGCGTCAAATCTACCTTCATCGAGCGCCTGACGCAATCCCGCCATGAGTGTTTGGTAGTAACGTAAGTTATGAATCGTGTTTAATTGTGCACCGACCATTTCTTGACACTTATCCAAATGATGTAGATAGGACCGAGAAAAGTTTTTACAAGTGTAACAGTCACATTCTTTATCAAGTGGGCCCACATCATGACGATACTGCGCATTACGAATCCGCACTACACCATCCGATGTGAACAAATGACCATTACGGGCGTTACGTGTTGGCATTACGCAGTCAAACATATCAATACCACGACGCACACCCTCAACTAGATCCTCAGGCTTGCCAACCCCCATGAGATAGCGCGGCTTATCTTCCGGCATTTTAGGCGTGGTATGATCCAACACCTTCAT